>JANNYQ010000027.1:0-29182 GCA_031410215.1 Candidatus Altimarinota bacterium
CCCTTGCCGTCGATCGGATTCCCGAGAGAGTCCACAACTCGTCCGAGGAGTACCTCACCGACTGGTACCTCTAAAATCTTGCCAGTTCCCTGAGCAGTCATCCCCTCGGCAATAGTCGAGAATCCTGAGAGTATCACGATACCGACATAGTGTTCTTCGAGATTCATGGCGACTCCCCGAGCACCAGACTGGAATGTTACTACTTCATTGTAGGCAACATTGCGGAGTCAGACGACCTTGGCGATACCATCACCGAGATACGATACGATACCGGCATTGACACGATCTGGTGAGAGATCTGCAGCATCGATGCGAGATTCGATATCACGGATGAGTTCAGCGGCAATAGCAACAGACGAGTGAGACATAGGAAAGAGAAGATAGGAAATAGGGGGAACAAAAGAAATACGGAATCTTTAATTTTTGATTTGACTGGCGAACTTCTGGAACGAAACGTCGACCATATCATCTCAGGCGAAGATCCTAATACCTCCGATGAGAGAAGGAGTCTCGACGAAGACTATATCTTCGGGTGTTTTTGTTATACCAAAATGTGCCCGAATACTCGCTCAAGCAAATGATCGGATATCCTCGATGCTAGCACCGGTTGGATACTCGACCCTGACACGAACTACTGTATCTAAGAGAGGATCTGCTAGGTGTGCTCGATGACCAATCTGCACGAGTCCTGTTTTATAAGCTTTTAGGATCCTGAGTATATCAGAGAGTTGTTCACGAGAATATGATGAGAGAGTAGCGAGTGACATATTTTAGAGTACGATAGTTTTAGCCTGAGCCTTGAGGAATTCGACATTGGATTCATTTTTTTCGAAGAGTTTTTCGTTCATTTTGAGTGCCACATCGATGACCTTGGAACGGAGTTCTTCGAGGATCATCTTACGTTCGAGAGCAATATCATCGAATCCCTTGGACCTAGCTGCATCTGCGTCTGCATGAGCTTTTTTGATGAGCTCGACAGATTCTTTGCGTGCATTTTCTGCTATCTCAGAAGCAATCAGCTTCGCATCGACCTTTGATTGATCGACGATGTTCGCTGCTTGATTGTGTGCATCCGTGAGGATATTTGCACTTTTGGCGATCTCAGCTTCGAGAGTACGGCGTTTTATAGCCTCTGCATCGAGATATGCCATGTATGGAACAAAGAAGAACTTGCGTAATACAAAAGCCACAACGATAAAGTTGATTGCTTGGATAATAAATGATGAAAGATCAAAGAGGGCTGACATAGAGAATTATTTAGTGAGAAAGAGTGCGGCAAATGCGAGGAGACCAGGAACTTCACAGAGAGCGATAGCAGTAAGCATTTTTGCATTGATGTCACCAGATGCTGATGGATTGCGTCCGATCGCCTGCATAGCACCCATACCAATCATACCAATACCGAGTCCAGAACCGATAACACCGAGGAGAGCAAATGGGAGGTAACTCATAAAAGAAAAAAATGAAAAAATAAGAATCCAAAGCTACTAGCATCACACGGAGAGTGAGTATCCGATTGCGTGAATAACTAAAAACCAGGATCTCGGGCTCATGGAAGCCCGAGATCCCAACGTCTAGTGCTGGTGAGAATCAGGGATCGACTCACGGATATAGAGCGCTGAGAGTGTCATGAATATATACGCCTGTAGGAACGCAACGAGGAGCTCAAAAAACCAAAATGGAATAGCAAGCAGTCGGAATATACCAGTATGAAATGCTGGGATCTGAGTACCGACGAATACAACGACCGAGATGAGTATTGCCCCGACGAATATATTGAGGAAAAGACGCATCGAGAGAGATCCAATACGGATAAACTCTCCAGCGAAATGGAGCCAACCTACAAATACACTGACGATCTTCTCTGCTGTGGAATCTCCATGATAGTTCCAAAAATAATGCCCCAAATGATTCAGTGGTCATTTCATCGCGAACGCTGTAATCTGAGCTGTCAGTATCACCGACGTTGAGAATACGAGAGTCGTCGAGAGATCAGAGTACATAGGGCGGAGATACTCGGCGAGCCAGTTGTTGGCCGAGATGAGTACGAACCAGTCGAGGATGAGTCCGAATATATTCCCAGTGAATATGATCACCATGACGCCTCCAAGAAGCCACATATATCGTCTCGCTATCTGTGCACTTCCTAGCAGTGAGGTTGCATATGAGAATATACGATTGACCACATCGAGTCCGAGAGCTCTAACACGAGGCAGGAGAGCAGTACTGATAGCCGTATAGAATACAGCAATGAGGACAAAAAATACTGCCATAAAAATCCAAGTCGAAAATATTGTATTGGTAATCGGGAATCCTGAGACCGTGAATCCTGGGATCACTTCGCCTTTTGAGCTCGGAATATGAGGACCTACATGCTCGGTAGTCGCATGACTCTCCTGAGCAACTGTTGCTACAGAATCATCAGATACGAGTCCTGTAGGATGGATAACCTCTTCTAGATGTGTTGTATTGGTAGTTTCTTGCATAGTACGAGCGAGAGTATAGAGAAACTCGATTTTTTTGCAAATTAATTTTGGAGAAAAATAATATTGCATATTTACATGAAATTCTATCTTTTTATATTTTTTACTTGCAAAATTAATATATTTATCTATGTTAATAATTATGAATACTGCTCTACTATCATCCTTAGATAGAACTCTCTACAGAGAATGACGCAATATCCCGAGATGGGAACGTTATACCGATGTGGATATATGACCTGATGGGAACTCATGTGATCACCAGACACTCACTGCAAGACATATTCGAAAATATGGAAAATATGACCAAGAAGCATGAATAATCAGTATAGAGCAGCATAGGCGACTGCGATTCGTATGATTCTTCCATGATCTCCCAGAATACATATGAGGTGATGTAACTGGGGATGACAAACATACTATCGATGCATCTGCAGAGAGAAATCACTGGAATATAATGGTAGCAAGAATACTCAATAGTCACACAGGCAATATTACAGACATAGACTTTGTATATCAAGTAGATACTGATAAACAGCATGAGCTCTATCCTATATTCAAAATATACGAGAAAATCGGATATATCTATGGAGCTATTCTCGCATCACAACTCAACCAAGCAGCAAATAAAAATCTCCAGTGGCTCTGTAACAATGTGATTGGTAATAATCTCATCTCCTTACTTGCACAGATAAATATGTACCCCTCTGTTAAATATTTTATTGAAGAGTATCAGGCTGAAATTGGTGAGGTTATCCGCATTGGCACTCCTTATACAAACAAACACCCAGAAAAGGACACCCTATTTCAGACTGCTTCATCAATCTGGAATCAATATATATCAGACATAAAATAATCCTCCCGAGTACTCAGGAGGATTATTTTATGAGAAGTCAATCTAGGCCATTACTACGCAAGTTGTTTTCTCAGTAGAGAGATCAGCATCCTTGAATCGGTACTTCCCTGTTGGCTCATTGGTCGATCCGAGAGACACGGCGATCTCATGAGCCAGTTCACCATAAGTGATGAGGAGTCCTGGTTCGACTTTTTCTACTACCTCGTGCATACTCTTGGCTCCTGGCATGATAAGGATATCGATCCCGCCGAGGAAGTCGAGAGCCTCAGTAGAGATATCTACAAGAAGTGTTGGAATATAGGCGATCCAGTATCCCTCAGTGCGAAAGTGGTAGAGCTTCTCGTCGTTTTTGTGGAAAGCGTACATCAGGATACTACTCTTCTCATATTCTCCTGGGAGCTCGATCGAGAGTCCGTCTAGTACTACTGAGTCTGGTGTGAGTACGATTTCTTTTTTGTCTGATGAGATAGTGATGGTTGAATTCTTGTATGAGAAGTCCATAGATAGTGGGTTACATGAAGTGGATATTTTTTTCGATAAATCAGGTTACATCAGGCTTGATCCAGGTTTCTTTGAGGGATTCTGGGGTGAACCATTTATAGCCGACAAATCGTTCTTCTTTGCGGGGCCTAGGTTCTGTTTTGCCAGTATATTTGACGAGAAAGAGTGATACCTCCTTGTGTATAATGGGCGATCACTCGAGATAGGTGGCAGTAAACGAATAGTTGACCGTATTCATGAATTTGATGACTTTGAGATCTGATTCTGCGAGTCCGGTTTCTTCTGAGATCTCACGGAGAGCTGTCTCCATAGCAGTTTCATCATTTTCGATATGTCCCTTGGGGAGGACATATTCGAGATCATCACGAGCATTTTTCCATGCGAGCATGAGGATCTCTATATACGATCACTTTTTCCGATACACGATACCACCAGCACTCTTTTCATGGAGTTCTGTTTGGGACATATGATAGGAATAATAGAGAAATATACACTTGAGTATATAGACTTTTGTCGAAAACACAAAAAATCTGTAACGAAAAGTTGCTTTTTCTCCCTTTTCATATACTCTGATGTGAGTAAAATTCTGGACTCAAAATATCTTCAGTTCCTCATACATAATTCATAATTCATAATTATTTCATATGCGTTTTCGTATCCAGACTGACATATTCCAAAAGGCAATCGAAGCGACGAGCCATGCGACCAGTACATCAAATCTGACTCCAATCCTCGAGAATATTCTCATCGATGCTGGATATAAAAGAGTAACACTCACTGGAAATAATCTCGATATGGCAATCGAATATGTCGTCGAGACAGGGGTAGATGTTGAGGTGGAGGGTCGATTTACTATATCATCCAAATTTCTCACTTCGTATATCGCACTCGTGAGGGATAGTGAGGTGCTCGTGAATATGGAAAAAGGTGGGAGTATATCATTCACTACAATGAGCAGCGAGACTAAGTTTAAATGAACGAGTGCCGACAAGTTCCCGTCTATTCCTACTATCTCAAGCGGTCAAGCGATCACACTCAATGCTCGTGAGATGAAAACAGCTATAGAGAAGACACTTTTTTCGACGGCAGATGGGAGCGTTCGTCCTATGCTCGCTGGTATTTATATGAGGAGTGTGGACGGGGAACTCATTTTTGCATCGACAGACAGTTTCCGACTTTCGGAGTTCCGTATCAAGCCCGAACATAGCATTTCTCATACACCGATCATCATCCCAGAACGAGCTGCGAACGAGCTCTCACGTCTACTCACCGACGATGTCAAGACAGTCGAAATCTGTACTCATGAGTCACAATTACTCGCAACCGTGGGTCCTGTTCGACTCACTTCTCGCCTCTTAGCTGGCAAGTTTCCTGATTATGAAGCTTTTTTCCCATCGGAATATCGCAGCAAATCTGTAGTACTCCGCAGTGAACTCGTCAATGCACTCAAGCAAGCCAATCTCGTCGCTAGACAGAACAACTATAATACACGCATTAGATCTAAACACGAGGGTAAGATCGAGGTATCAACAGGAGATACTGAGATCGGTGCGAGTATGGCGAGTCTCTCAGGATCAGTCGAGTGACAAGAGGACATCATCGGTGTCAATAGTGAATATTTCCTCCAGGTACTCTCCGTTATCCGTGATGACTACATTAGTTTTGAGTACAAAAATCCTCTCTCTCCCGTTGTTATCAAGTGAGTTGCAACTGGCGAATCCAAACAAAGCTACCGTCACCTCATCATGCCACTCAAGATCTAAATATATGATAGAACAAATCCAAAATCTCCAAAACACCGTCCTCGCTCATCTCACTACTGTAGTCAACGAGACGACTCTCATCGACTATCGCAATGCTATCCTCGGCAAGTCTGGTGAACTCACCACAATACTGAAGTGACTCAAGGATCTCACTCCAGAAGAGAGATGAACCGTCGGTAAGTCTGCGAACGAGACTCGCGATATCATAACAGATGCATTCGAGGCGGAGCGGCATCGTATCAAAAAAGACTTGATCGCCCAGAGACTCTCAAGTGAGCAAGAAGATATGACGGTACCTCTCATAAGAGAACATGGTAGTCTTCATCCGATCACCCTCGTACAGCGAGAAGTAGAGGATACGTTTGTACGGATGGGATTCGATATCTATGACTCGATGGAGATGACGACGGAGTATCTCAACTTCGATGCAGTCAATGTCCCGAAGACGCATCCAGCACGCGATATGCAGGATACATTCTGGCTCGAGTGAGCATGAAATGTCCTCGCAACTCAGACATCCTGTATGCAGAACCTGATAATGAGGAACAAGTCTACGCCAATCAGAGCTATCATCCCAGGACGAGTGTTCCGCAATGAAGATGTCGATGCCACCCATGACAATACGTTCTATCAGGTTGAGGGGATCGTCGTAGACAAGTGAATCGGTATCAGCCATCTCAAGTTCACGATCACAACCATGCTCTCGGATATATTCGGAAAAGAAGTGACGATCCGTATGCGTCCCGGATACTTCCCTTTTGTTGAGCCAGGAGTAGAGGTCGACTTCTCTTGTCCGTTCTGTGATGGAGTCGGATGCAAGATCTGTAAAGGCTCTGGTTGGATCGAATTCATGGGAGCAGGACTGATCCATCCCAATGTCATACGTGAATGAGGACTCGATCCTGAGATATATTCTGGATTTGCGTTTGGATTTGGACTCAACCGTCTCGTGATGATTAGGTACGGGATCCCTGATATGCGATATTTCATGAGTCCAGATGTGAGATTTTTGAAACAATTCTAGGAAAATCGGTTCTATATTTGCACATTTTTAGGTTATTTGATATAATACTGTCAAATAACCTTTTATTATGCTATATCCCAGAACCAAACTCATAGCCAAATTCTGAGAACTGCTCACGAGTACGACGAGTCAGTATATTGCTCTTGTATGAGGAGTTGGTGTTGGTAAATCTACTTTTGTGGAATTGATTAAAAACTCTGATATCCTTTCTAGGTATAGCGTAGAGACGATTTTTGTCACAAATGAATCTTCTCTTGAATCAGTCATACTATCGAATTCTGTGGCGAATTTTATTATCATTGATTCTGATATTTTTCTTAGTATTGATACTATTCGTACATTTATTGAATCAAATTCGTCCGAATCAAGGGTAGTATTCACGAGTGAGGTGATTATCGAGAGTATTGGTGTAGAGAATTTTGCTATCAGTGGGTTATCGTATCGAGAATATGCCGAGTGAACCAATGAGATCATCGATGTAGGGAATATCATATCAGGAAACAGTGATATATCTCGACAAAATGAGCTCCGTGATACCTATATACATCTCGGGCAGTATGCTGACAATCTCAATGATCCAGAACACATCCAGATTACTTTCTCGGACAAAGTCGCACTTATGAATTGAGAATTATTCACAAAAGAAGAATGAGACTTCATCGAATTCATCCGAACTCTTGCGATGAATGTGGGAGATATATTCAAGGAGGATCGTATCGCCAAAATGATGAATATCTCGAGACGCAAGGTCAAAAAATATACAGAGATACTACTCAAATATAATATTATCAAGGCTGTTGGGCCATGGGTAGAGAATCCATCTACAGAGCTATCTCGTCATGTGAAAGTATATTTCTCGGATCTCGCGTATTTCCATGCAGCACTGGGAGTCGGATACTATCACGGTGAGGGAAAGCAGGGTGTAATTGAGAATTTTGTTTTCCTCGAACTCGACCGCAAGTTGGCATCCACTCATGATGTCAGGTTCTATCGCAAAAAATCTGGGGCCGAAGTATCATTTCTCCTAATCGAGAAATCATCAGGCAAGATCACCCCTATCGAGATCACGACTCGATCGACCGATATCATCCCACAATCACTCTCCATATTCATCGAGACATACGGCAGCCGTATCGATCATGCGATGTTCATGAATGACACAATAGCAAAACAAAAGGTATCTGGAAATACACCAGTGATCGTCCTCCCACATATTGCAATATAGTAATCTTTGAAATCCGTCCTGAATATTCGGGACGGATTTTTCTTTACAAAAAGAGCATATTTCATAGACTCATATACAATTATATTTACTTAAGAATTTTATATTTGGGAATTTTTCTCAATTCTAAGTTCTAAGTTCTAAGTTCTCATACTATGCACCTCGTCATTATGGCAGCTGGAGAGTGATCTCGTATGCGTCCACTCACCGACAATACCCCGAAGCCACTCCTTCAGATCTGTGGTAGGACAATCATCGAACACAATATTGAACCGATCTTTGAATATTTTGATGAGATTTTTATGATTGTACGGTACAAGTCAGAATGTTTCAAGGAATATTTTGGTACTATGTATCAAGGGAAAAAAATACACTATATCGAACAATGAGAGCAGTCTGGAACTGGTGCAGCGATCCTCGCACTCGAGTGACACATCAGCGGAGAGTTCGTCATAGTCTCTGGAGATGATCTCTATGAGAGTAGTGATATCATCAGACTCACTGAACAAAAATGATACGCAACACTCTGCAAACAAGTAAGCAATCCTGAACTCTTCGGGATATTCACCTGTGATAGCAAGTGAAAAGCGACTGGAATCATAGAAAAACCAGCTGATGCAAGTATCGGTAATCTAGCCAATATCGGTAATCACAAGTTCGATGACCAGATATTCGAGATACTCAGAGCAATCCCACTATCACCTCGAGGCGAGTTAGAGATCACAGATCTCATCCATATCTATATCCAGGAGTGACTCTATAACGTCGTCGAGGCAACTGGCAGATGGATCTCTATCGGCTATCCATGGGATCTCCTCAGAGCCAACGATGCGATCATCGGATGATACAGTGAAACTATAGATAAATGAGCAATTATAGAACCAAATGTGACCATAAAATGAAATATCTATCTCGAGGAAGGAGTTATCCTGAAGTCTGGAACCTATATCGAAGGAAATGTGTATTTCTGAAAATGAGCAGTTATATGACCAAATTCGTACATTCGTGGCAATACGTGTTTCTGAGCTGTATCAAAAGTCGGGGCATTCGTCGAGGTCAAAAACTCTTATATTGGTGACTCCTCTGCTCTGCCACATCTCTCCTATTTCTGAGACTCTGTGATCGGCAATCATGTCAATATCGGCTGATGATCCAAGGTCGCCAATCTCCGACACGATCACTCGGGTATCCGAGTCATGATAAAAGACAAACTCATCGACAGCGGACGACACAAGCTCGGTGCCATCATTGGAGATGGGGCCCATCTTGGTATCGGTACTCTCGTGTATCCAGGCAGAGTCATATCCACTTATTGAACAACACTCCCAGGTGAGATCGTGAAATAAACTTGCAATCTGCAAAAAATCGCTATACTGTGCGAGTCCTTTTCTTCTAGAAAAGTGGGAGTTTCTTGATAACAGTTGTCATTCACTTAGAAGGATCCAGTACAATACAAGAAACGCTAGAACCAATTTATTCTTTCATCATTTTATATTATGGCAAAAGTACACGGGAAAAAGTACAACCAAGCAGCAAGTCTGATCGAAACAGATCGACTCTACACGCTCGACGAAGCAGTAGATCTCCTCGAGAGAACTAACACTGTGAAGTTCGATCCTACGATCGAGATACACTTCAACCTCTCTATCGATCCACGACAGGCTGATCAGCTCGTCCGCTCGACTCTCTCACTTCCTCACGGAACCGGTAAGACCAAGCGTATTGCAGCGTTCACTGATATCGGTAACGAGGCAGAGCTCAAGGCTATGGGTGTCTCGGTAGCAGGTGGTGATGATCTCATCGACTCAGTCCTCCAGGGTCATGTCGACTTCGACATCGCGATCGCGAGTCCAGGTATGATGAAAAAGATGGGTAAGGTAGCCAAAGTCCTTGGACCAAAGGGCCTCATGCCAAATCCAAAAGCAGGAACGGTTGGAGAAAATCTCGAAGCTATCGTCAAAGAGCTCATGGCTGGACGATTCGAGTTCAAAAACGACAAGCAAGGAAATGTCCACTCTATCGTCGGGAAGCTCTCATTCGGAAACTCAAAACTCAAAGAGAATATCACATTCTTCGTGAAGACGATGAAGGCAGCTCGCCCAACTGGAGTCAAGTGATCTGTAGCATTTATGAGCACGGTATTCGTATGTAACGCTATGGGACCTGGCATCCGCCTCGATGCAAACCAGATCTAATATTGTTAATATAATAATCCCTTTCAAGTAAAATTGAAGGGGATTATTATTTTGGAATCGATCTACCTAACTTCCAATTATTAAAACTATCTATAGATAGAATTTATTATTTTTTGAAAGGTACTATTATTAAGAAACGATGCAATTCTATTCAGCATTTTTGATAAAAAAACTATCCCCTTCCCCGAAATGCACTCAACAATGTGATCTCATCAGCATACTCGATAGAGCCTGCATGTGGGAGTCATTTCGAGAGTCGGCTAATCTTCACTTCTCGAGGCATATGTCCGATGGCATAGAGAGCGGTCGCCTCTCCTTCGATATTGGGATTCATCGCCAGTATGATCTCAGATACCTGTGGGGACTCAATAATACGAGCAAAGAGTGTGTCATAGTGAAGCTGATCTGGAGTAGTACCCTGGATCGGTGAGATCACTCCCCCGAGGACATGATATCGTCCTCGCCATACGCCCGTCCGATCGATCGAGAGCATATCGAGATAGTCTTCGACGACACAGATCATCGTATCATCCCGCCTCGGATCACTACAGATAGAGCAGATCGGATGCTCGACATCCGTCATCCCATGACATACCTCACATTCTCGGACTTTTGCATGAAGATCTGCGAGTGCCTTTGCAAAATTAGACACATAAGTAGCATTCGCCTTCAGAAGGAAAAATGCGAGCTTCGCCGCAGTTTTTTCTCCTATTCCTGGCAAATAATGGATCATATCGATGATTCTCTTGAGAGCTTCTGGCATTTTTTGGTTTTAATTTTTGAGTGTAGGCTGGGTATCTCGCATCACGAGGAACGAAGGAGTCTCGACTGTCTGCATACTCTGCATGATCGGAGCTGCTATGATCGCATCGATACTCTTACCCTCGGCAATACGGATATCGAGAAGATTCTCCTGGAATGTGAGCTCGCGATACTGTCCCTGGAGCTCTCGGATCTGGTATCACTTTGTCGCATTTTGATTGAGGATCCAGATATAGTAGATCCCGAGACACGCAATCAGGACAATAGCGAGCACATATGCCTGAGTGAACGACAGACGAAAGTTCTCACGAGCTACTTTACGCTCTGAGAAAAAGGAAAGATGTCATTTTTTAGCTACCAGGACATTTGCATTCACAGGAGAAAAAGTTAGTTAATTCTTGTTAGTACTCGGAGTTTCGCTGAGCGACTACGAGGATTGCGATCAATCTCGAGCTCAGTTGGGAGGATTGGTTTTTTATTATATTTTGCGAGACGAGCTGGAGTGATCGTGTGTCCAGTGAATTCATCAATAGTTCCATTGAGATAGGGTGTGACAAGGTTTTTCACGATGCGATCCTCGATCGAATGGAACGATATGATCGCGATATGTCCGCCGATACTGAGTTTTTCTATTGCTTTCTTGATAGATATTTCGATATGCTCGAACTCGGCATTGACTGCGATACGGAGAGCCTGGAATACTCGTTTCGGAGAGTCTTTGTCATAGCTCGATCCTCTGATGATCTCGAGGAGATCGAATGTCGTATCAATGGATTTGGTTTTCCTATTTTCGACGATGGCTCTCGCTATGTGAACTGATTTTTTCTCATCAGCATAGCGCCACATCAGATCACGGAGCTCATACTCAGATGCAGTCATCAAGAGATCTCGAGCTGTACGGCCAGTGGTACGGTCGAACCGCATATCGAGTGGAGCATCATATCGGATCGAGAAACCGCGATCCCCATCGTCATAGTGAGCACTACTCACCCCGAGATCATAGAGGATGAAATCAATTTCTTGGATTCGTCTCTCATCGAGGATCGTATCGATATCTGCGAAACTAGCATGAATTAGGTCAATATTGCATCTTACATTTTGCATTTTAGCTGTTGCTATATCCAGATTATCTCTATCTCGATCAATACAGATGAGACTATCTCCAGGGGACATATGTGAAGCAAACATACGAGAGTGTCCGCCGAGTCCGAGTGTCGCATCGACTACGAGCCGATGATTCGGGAAAGCTATGAATAGCGTCTCTATCTCGCTGATGAGAACTGGATCGTGATGCAAAATAAGACAATGAAAGTATAGAAAATTCGAGCAAGAGAAACTAGATAAAATGTAGTCGTTTTTCGCTTTCTGTCAAGCGGAAATCTCCACACAAAATCCGCATATTTACTATTGAAAAAAAATGATTTTTTCCTATAATCCCGCTATGTCACAATTCAAAACAAAAAAACTCGATCATACTCCAGTAAAAAAAATACAAGACGCAATCGTAGCACCTCTCACTCCTACTGATACCAAGAAAAAAATACGCAAAATCATAGCAGGCCTACTCATAATACTTGCTGTTGTTTTTGGTGTGAACTATGTAGTTCAGTGAATCGGGAATATCCGTGTCGGTACCGCTGGCGATAATAGTGCCTGGGTACCTCCAATATTCGAGGCAAGTGGTGTCGTAGCTCCTATGAAAAAATGAGTGACCAATATCCTCATCGCAGGTATCGGCGGAAGAGATCATCAGGGTGGGTCCCTCACAGACTCTATCATGCTCGCGTCATTCGATGAGGAGAGATGATCTGTGACGATGATATCGATCCCTCGGGATCTCTATATCAGCTATGGCAAGTGAGCCTGAGCTGGAAAGATTAATAGCCTATACCCTATAGGACTCGGTCGGAAAGAATGAATATCGCTCCTCGCGAGTAAAGTATCCGAGGTCACTGGACAATCAATACAGCATTATATGGTGATCGACTTCACTGCATTTCGCTACGTGGTCAATGCACTCGATGGTATCGAGGTCGATGTCGAGAAGAATCTCTATGACAATGAGTATCCTGACTACAACTATGGATATACGGTATTTTCTGTGAAAAAGTGACTGCAGGTTTTTGATGGTGAGACAGCACTCAGATATGCTCGCTCTCGTCACTCTACGAATGACATAGATAGATCCCATCGACAACAACAGATCATCAACGCTATCAAAACTAAGGCACTCTCCGCTGGAGTCATCACAAATCCAAGCAAAGTATCAGATATCATCGAGGCGACTCGCAAAAATATCGATACCGATCTTACAGTCGCAGATATCGTATCTCTCGGGGCCTCATTCGCGAGTATCGAAAAGTCAGCAATACAAGTCTATAATATCGGTAGTGATTGCCTGAGCTATAGTATCTGTAACGTTGGATCATACCTCTATAATCCGTCGATGGCCTATTTTGGTGGAGCATGGTCTCTCATTCCCGAAGGAGCGAAGATGGGGAGTCTCAGCTACTATGATCGTATTCATAGATTTGTAGACTTCGTATTTCATTTTCCTGGGATACATACCACGCTGCAACCAGTAGTTATGGTACACACATCAGCATCTGCGACATACGCTCGCAATGTCCTCATGGAAATGCGAAAAATCGGAATCAACTATGATCCATCGCGTGTACTCAAAGTATCTACTGGTGCTATAGAAAGATCACATATCAATATATATTGGAATAGTGAATACAAGATCGGTATAGATCCAGAATCAAATATAGTACAGGCGCTCAAAACACTCGATATCCGTATTCCGGTAAATATTGTCACGAGCAATGAATACATGACGACTGATGGTCCCAAGATAGAGATTGTTCTTGGGAAAGATTATAAAGAATTTTTTACCTTCGCAGACCCTGTATCATATCTCCCAAAGATCGAAACTCCGAATCTCTCAGGTGCCACTGTATCATGAGAAAAAAAACAAACAACAATCAATCCTACAAAAAATACTCAAACCCTATCCTCATGATCCAAGGTTCCCGTCCTGAAAAATCCAATCACAAAACCCGCACTCCCAACTCCAGGAGAATGGGAAAATCTATAATTCTTCATTACAGTAACTATGTCAGAACCTCGCATCAGACACGTAGCATCTCGATCAAGTAGCAAATGAACTCATATCGAACAGATTAGGTCGTTCTTTGGTAAACCAAATAACAAACACATCTTGTTTAGAATCTTTGGAGTACTCCTCCTGCTCGGTGCCCTGGGTATACTCATTCTATGGGGATTTTTTCTCAGAGGAGTACCTGCTATCGAGACGCTCGAGAGTGGAGACTATTTCCGTGAGAGTACGACAATATATGACAAGGATGGTGGTGTGATCTATAGTCTTTTCAAGGATGGTAAACGTACCTATGTGGATTCCTCTGGAATATCACAGTCACTCAAGGATGCGATCGTCAGTACTGAGGATCGCACATTTTTCGAGAATCCTGGTGTTGATATGATGGGGCTCATGCGTGCTGGTGGGAAATATATACTCGGATCCAACGAGACAGTAAAATGAACCTCGACAATCTCGCAACAGCTCATCAAGAATACTCTCCTCACCAATGAGAAGTCTATTAAGCGAAAACTACAAGAGATGTATCTTTCGTATCAACTCAACAAAACCTATTCCAAGGATAAAATTCTCGAAATGTATTTCAATGCATTCTCATTTGGCTACAATGCTAATGGTATAGAAGAGGCGTCTCGTACCTATTTTGGCAAGAGTGCCAAAGATGTCTGACCACTCGGGGCCACGATCCTCGCGTCCCTCCCAAAATGACCCACCTACTACTCACCATATCTTCATCGTGATCGTCTGATGGGCAAACTTGAGGTCTATCCCGAGTGAGATCCAACGAGTAGTCAGACTCTCGTATCGAGAGCGGATCGGGATAGCTATGCAACGATATATAAGTGATTCCGTTCATACCTCTCTGGTATGACTATGGAACGCTATGAAAATGGACTCACTGTCTGTGGAGTCAAGGCTGATGCAATCAAGAATCAAGCATTCACTCCAGATAGTGATAGTTGCATTGACTTGAGTTTTGATCGAGTCCTCGACTTCGTTGGTAACATCGCCATCACGGGAGAATCAGGCTCTGGAGAACTCGCAGGACTATATACGATCGAGTATACAATCGGTCGCAAAGACTTCGTAGCTGCACAGATGCTCGAGGATGGCAAGATCGATGGGAAAATATTCCAGAAAATAGTCTATGACGGTATAGAATTCGAATTCAAAAAATATAGTGAAAATATCAAGTATCCATACTTCGTAATGTATATCAAAGAATATCTCGAAACCAAATACGGCAAAGATATCGATGTGACGAGTGGACTCAAGGTATATACCACTATAGATCCCAAGCTCCAGGACTATGCAGAAGAGGCGGTACGCAAACAGGTCGCGATCAATATGGCTCAATATGGAGCGAGTAGTGCTGCTCTCGTGAGTATGGATAATGTAAGTGGACGACTCCTATCGATGGTAGGCGGGCCTGATTATTTTGATACAGATCATGGCGGCAACAACAATATGGTCACAGCAATTCGTCAGCCAGGGTCATCGTTCAAGCCTATTGTCTACTCGCTTGCTATTGCCAAGAACCCTATCGGACCAGCGAGTCCGGTGACAGACGGACCGATATCTTTTGGCAAATGGAAACCCGATAACTATGATAGATCCTTCAAATGAGTAATGTCACTCGAGAATGCTCTCGACTACTCTCGCAATATTCCAGCTATCAAGATGTACTATCTCGCAGGTCAAGAAGAAGCCATCATCAAATATGCGAAGTGACTTGGAATCTCGAGTCTCAGGGAGAACTATGGCTATGGAGCTCCGATTGCGATCGGAACTGCTGAGGCCAAACCAATCGATATGATGCAAGCGTACTCTGTGTTTGCGAATAATGGACTCAAGAAACAACTCTACACTATAGAAAAAATCGAAGATAATGATGGTAATATCATCGAAGAACACAAAGACCAAGTTGGTGAAGAAGTAATGAATCCAGCGGCCGCCTATATTATATCTAAGATCCTTTCTAACAATGATGCTCGTCCTGAGTCGACTTTTTGGCGAAATGCTCTCACCATCGCAGGTCGCACAGTCGCTGCTAAGACTGGTACATCTAATAAGGATGTGAGTAAATGAGGTGTTAAAAAAATACTTCCCCGAGACCTCTGGACTATCGGATTTACACCACAGATAACCACCGTCGTCTGGGCAGGTAATGTCGATGGATGAGAAACCAAGTGAAGCTGTGATGGTCTCAATTGTGCTGCCACAATCTGGAAAACCTATATGACTTATGCACTCAAGGATCTCCCAAAAGAAGAATTCAAAAAACCAAAAGACGTCTACACCTATAATATCTCAAAGCTCTCAGGGCTCCTCGCAACCAAGGATACCCCAGTAGATATGGTCAGATCAACTATAATGGCGGTCAAACTCGATACCTACGATGGTGGACTCAATACTACTGAAATCGATACTCTCTGTAACGGAGTAGCTACTCCAGAAACCCCTGTAGATTCACGATTTACTCTCTATACTCCTACGGTAAAACCGATTATCGATGGATATGATCCCGAGTGGTTTGCAGGATTTCTATCGGCATCTCGAAAATATACTAACGGAACCGGTACAAGTATAGTTATAGGAGAAGATCCTTGTATCCGTCCTACTGATCTCGGAGTAGTGAGTCTCAGTATAAAATCAGTATGAGCCGGTACAGATAATCTTGTAGAAGTGAAATGGTCTGGGAATCGTATCATCGAGAGGATACGAGCTATAGCGGATGGAAAAACCATAAAAGAGATAACATATGGAAATAGTGGAACCACAGTTGGGAGCACTCGGATGAATCTTGCATGAGAATATAATATCACAATCGAGGCTATCGATATCTATGGATACAAATATACTGGGATTCTCTCTACGCTATCTGGGACGGATATCGTTCCGATAAATATTCCTACCAATGAGACACAGACTGGTTCTCAGGCTGCCCCTACTATCACGATGATCAACCCGAAGTGATCGAGTCTCAATCTCTATGAAGGTGATCTGTTTAATCTCAGATTCCAAGCTGTGATCCCGACCACCGTCAGGGAGATTTCAGTGATGATAGATGAAAAAGTGATACAAAGTGCTACCACAGGTGATATATTCGTATTCCCAGTAAGTGCTACTGGACTCACTCAGGGCAAACATACTGTCAAAATAACTGCCACAGATGCTAATTTCCAATCAGTTTCCAAATCATTCATTCTTAATATATTACCTCGATAATCTATGCAATACAAGAATGTCACCCTCTCCTATGGGGAACGTACGATCCTCAGAGATATATCACTCACTATAGAACCTGGTGAATTCGTATTTCTCATAGGAGCATCAGGGAGTGGAAAAACCAGTCTTATCAAGTCACTTCTCGGGGCCAAAAAACTCAAGAGTGGTCATATTTATGATGATAACTGAATTAATATTGCACTCTTCTCACCCAAGGAGCTCCTCCAGTATCGTCGCGGATTGGGCACGATATTCCAAGATTTCAAGCTCCTCGCACGAAAAACTGTTCGAGAAAATGTCGCTTTTGCGATGGAGGTCTGTGGATATAGCAACTATGAAATAGAGAGACGTGTTCCAGAGGTACTCTCGAAAGTAGGGCTCCTCGCCAAGAAAGAAAAACGCATCGAAACCCTCTCAGGTGGTGAAGTACAGCGAACTTGTATAGCCCGAGCCCTCATCCATGATCCTCGGATCATCATCGGAGATGAGCCAACGGGAAACCTCGATAGGACCAATGCAACTGAGATCATGCACCTCCTGGAAGATCTCCACCAGAGTGGCAAGACCATAATCATGGCGACTCATGATGAGACAATAGTCAATACGATGAAAAAACGAGTCATCGCCTTTGCAGATGGCAAGATTGTATCAGATACCAATGAAGGGACTTATTGCTTATAAAAATCAAAAAATGCTCAATTCAGAAGAGACTCTTGCACAAAAATTTGTCAAAAAATGATTTTGGCTCTATTTTTTTACAATACTCATCTGACCACTCGGATATCTCATCAAAATCACTATATCAAATGATCTTTCGGTCGAATGAGTAGGTATGATCTATTGAGTGATTAGCTTCGTGACGCTCCTCTGAGCATTCAACGATCTCGGATGTACTGAGAGTTTGAATTATTTTTTACCGAAATATATTATCAAGAATGAATACGGAAAAGCAAAATATCTTCTCAAACTCACACTCATACTCCAAATATGTTCGAGCCTCTTGATCGCCGCAATTCTATTTTTCATAGCTCCTTGGCTCGCCAATACCTATTTTCAAGAGCCCCTCATTATCGATATTCTCCGTATCTCAGGACTCTACTTTATTGGGATCAATCTATTTCATATCACGACGGTACTGTTCTCAGTCTCTCAAGACACCAAGTTGCAAAAGTGATCCGAGCTTCTCAAAATACTTTCCATAGCATTAGGAACTATCATATTATGGACGCTCGGTAGTGGTACCGTAGAATACTACATGTGGGCCTGGGTGAGTGGTACGCTGATAGGATTTTTGTTCTCGCTCTATTTCTCCTATACGAGATATTATGTGAGATATTTCAAAGGAGTAAAAATCGAAAGAGACCTACAGGATCGCAATCACTTCGTCAAATATGCTCTCGCAACACTCATGACGGCCAATATCGGAGTCATCCTCTCACAAGTCGATATGCAGCTCATCATCATACTCCTCGGATCTGAAGCTACAGGGTATTATTCAAACTACCTCTCACTCCTCAATATCCCATTCATATTCATCTCTCCTCTATTTGGTTTTCTCTTTCCTGTTATATCAGAGCTACATGGACGAGAGGATAGACTAAAGATGCAACTCATACATAGAGAATTCTCACTTTACTTCTCAATTCTTGGGATCTGGTTATCTGCATTCCTCTATCAGTTCGGTGAGCCGATGGCGATACTCTTTTTCTGAGAAAAATTCCGAGAATCTGGTCATATTCTTGGATACTCTGCATTTTTTCTTACCTTTCTTCTCTTGATCCAGATAAACTTTCAGTTTCTTGCTGGTACTGGCAAGATCAGAGAGCGAGCTCGTATACTCGCGATCGTTCTCCCGATCAATATTATCCTCAACTATATCCTCATCAGTCTCTATGGTGTCGAGGGATCAGCACTCGCCGTTGGACTCTCATGGATACCACTCTGGTACCTCTCATACAATGCGACTCATATCCATAATAGTGGATTTGATTGGATACCATTTATCCGCAATATTCTCCTCGTGGGATTGTCATCAGGGATCACATTTTGAATGATGAAATTTTTCTGACTCCATGATGGTACCCGAGGATGAGCATTTGTGATCATTTTGTTTGCAATGCTCGTGAATCTGACTATATTTATTATCGGCAATCGTATACTCTTGAGAGATGCCTGGGCGATTATACGAAAAAATAGATAGCTCAATTTCCTATACTCTACTTCCTAAATTCATAATATGCTCCAACTTCTCCTCGCATCACTCGGATTTGTTCCGTGGGTCATCTATATTATAGTGACTTATTATTCTACCAACTTCTCTCAGATCGATCATATCGAAGCAACAACTGGATACGGCGGATACCTTGTGGGACTTGGATTGATCTATCTCATCTATAAGGTGATTTCCCAGATGACGAGTGAGCGACGGGTACGATTTTCCTTTTGGCATATCTCGGGATTTGCTGTCCTTCATCTCCTTATTATCACGATCAGTTATACCGCGATACAGAAGACTACTGGATCACCATTTTTTGGTATAGGGGGAGCATCGAGTATTGTACTCTTTTGGCATATTATCTCGCTTCTTGTCTATCCTGTATTTCTCGCATTCCTCTGGCGATCGGTCGGATATAGCGTGCTCAAGTGGATACCAAGTTGGGATAATATAGTCCTCAGAGTCCGTATCGGTGCTGAACTCTCTGTGGGTATCACTCTCTTCACGATGGGACTCCTTATTCTCGGAGTATTCCATATGTTCACACTCTCAGGACTTCTCATCGTTTGTGGTATACTTACCCTTATTGGTATCCCGGGATGGATTATCACCTACCGAGATATTAAGACGAGATATGTAGAGTTCGATCAGCATGATGCAACGAGAGATTCTATTCTGTCACTCGTGAATCCGAGGCTTCTCAGTGCAGAATTTGTATTTCTCATCATCAGTTTCCTCATATCTATTTCTCTGATCAGTGCGATCCGTCCGATGCCAATTGGCTGGGATGATCTCGGTGTCTATATGAACTTCCCCCGTATCATGGCACTCACAGGATCTACTCTCCAATGAGCTGGTATGTACGCTTGGCAGATTGTCACTGGAAGTGGATTTCTCTGGGATCAGATTGCTGCAAGTGCCTTTTATGTCAATCAGCTCGGTGGCATACTTTCGATGATTGTGATTACAAGTATTCTCTCGGTAGTTCTCGAGTCCAAGAATCGAAAATACCTCTTATCACTCCCGATACTCCTTGCTGGCATCTACTATATCATGCCGATGACGATATTCCAACAAGCAAAAGATATGAAGCTCGATCCAGCCCTTATGATGGTGAGTGTAAGTGCATTTGGTATACTCTGGTACGCTCTACGAGAAAAGCTCGAACAAAATAAGTTTTATGTACTCGTAGGTCTCGCTGGATTCATCGTCGGTCTCGCCTTCTCGATCAAGTTCACGACCCTCATCCTCATCATCACCGGTCTTGCTCTCATTGCCTATCGTATGCTTGGAGTATTTGGATTTCTTGGATTCTTTTTCTTGTTTCTCTCGATCTTTACTGGAGCCAATCTTTGGTCCAAGATGAATGTATGGATGCCAGTCGAGAACGTAGATCTCATCCGTAATATTGCGATCGTCTGTGGTGCCATAGGAATCGGTGGGCTCGCTCTTGCCATCTGGGAACAAGGGATAGAAAAATTCAGGATATGGACAATTGCAACTCTCGTTTTCATCCTCGGTATTGCTCTTGCACTGACTCCCTGGTTTATCAAAAATGGTGTCGAATCTCATACATTCACAAGTCAACAAAAATGAGGAACCATAGACAATCTACTTTCATGATATGGTGGTAGTCTGGAACTCAACAATTTCTCAGCCATTTACTCATCCGATGAATACGCAGCAAAGAGAAAGGCTCTACAAGACGCAAGAATAACAAGTGATGGTAAGTCGCTCAATGAGGATTTTTCTCGATATTTTGGTCAAGAGAGTGGACTCAATAACTACCTGAAGCTCCCAGCTAATCTCACGTTCCAAAAAAATCAATCCGGCGAATTCACGGATATCACATACATATTCCTCGCATTCCTTCCTGCGATTCTCCTTTTCGTCAGAGGACGACAATATGGCAAATCAACATGGACTCGTGGTATATTCCCAGTACTCATAGGTGCATGATTGCTCGTCTCTATTCTCTACTATTTTGTCGGATCGACAGGTCTCCTATTTACAGGACTGATGAGCAGTATAATGCTCCCTTTCGGATACGCATTCATCGTATGAGGTGTATTATTGACTATATTGATCGCTCATTATTGCATCGAGTGAGATGAGATAGGTACTCGGATTCAGGATATATTCGTGATGCTTTTGGTATATGGGTTTCTCTTCCTTATTAGTGCATTCGGGATCGTCTGGTATGGAGTATTTGTCTACTTCCTCTGTCTTGCCCTAATAGGTCTCGCATCACTTATCTTCGTGACTTATACGGCAAATGAAGATGAGGATACCATGGGTATGAAAATAACTCTCTCATTTCTTTTTTTCTTATTTATACTCGTCTATATCATCCGTTCTGCGTTCCCCCATGGATGGAACAATCTTACTAGTGCTGGGATGAACGAATACAAATATAACAAACTAGATCAAAATGAGAGTATATTCACCTATAGAAGTGACTATATCACCCCGATTGCCACCATGAATACTACAGATCCACAGGCTGTCGTTATACGAGCTGGATCTCTTGCGAGGAGTGTAGCCATGCAAAAAATACTCACTCCTGAGAGACTCGCGAACATGCGACCAGCCGATCTCCATCAAATACTCCTCTATTTCATAACACAGATCGAGAGTGGGAAATCACTCCAAGACAAGGCAATAATACAAAAAGATATCGAAAGTATTGGTCACGAGCTCTACTCAAGTATCCTTTCTCCCCAGTGATCTGACGTTAATATGAAGTGAATTTACCGGATTGGAACATTTATGACATATTTAATAAATGAGAATAGAAAAAGATACCTTGATGATAGTCTGATATTCGAGTTTGAGACATTCTTTTATAATCCATCTCCTGAGGTAACCGTGAGTCGTATGAAAAAAGTCGGACTCGGATATCTCCTCACGGATCTCAATGCTGCGACGATCGATCGTGATCCTCGGCGAGCTCTGACTACTAGATTCGAGCATCTCCTTCTCACAATGCGAGCATCCAATCTCACACTCGTGGATACCGACAATCTCTGCCTGAAGGTTGCTATCAATGAATACAAGGCAGGCAAGCTAAAAACCGATATAGAGTTCATCGATATCGCAGGTACAAACTATGAGAGCTATCGTGAGACTGGATCAGTATATCGTGGAACAAAGCAAAACAAATGTGCCAACTACATTGTAAATATGCTCAATGAATCAGCACAGAGTGGATCTACGGTCCCGCCATATCTCGTACCACTCCAGACTGGACTCGCTACTGCAAAAACTGAATCCGAACAACAAAATATCCTCGCTCAGTACATCGGACAGAGTTACTTCGCACTCTTTGAGATCAAGTAATATGGGTTCTACTCGAAAAAAAACTCCCAGGTTATTCTGGGAGTTTTTTTATAGCTATTCGGAACTGATTTGCTCTATCAAGATAGTCCTGAAAAAGTCCAAATGAGGCACATCCAGGTGAGAGCATCAATACATCCCCATCTCTTCCTTGTCAATATAACCAAGTCACAGCATCACTCAGAATATCTGTTGCGAGATATAGTATATTCTCTTGTTCTGCAATATCGATGAATTCTTGTTTGGTAGCACCTATACAGGCTACCGCTCGGACTCGACTCGCAAACAATGGAGCAAGAAAAGTGAAGTTATCTCATTTATCAGATCACCCGACGATAAGGAGGATGTTTTTTGTAGTACCAAATGCCCCTAGTGCCGCAGATAGACTCTGAGAGCTTGTAGATTTGGAATCTTCCACTACTTGAATTCATCACTTTGTAGTAATAAGTTCGAGTCTATGTGGAAGTCCTGTTATAGATTTCAGGTATTCTTTTGTATATTTTGATGATATGGTGAATTCATCTGCCACCATAGTGCAAGCAAGAATATTCATAGCATTATGTGTTCCTGAAAAATTTGTCTCGCCTAGTTTATATTTTTGTATTCCTGATATTAAGATATTTTCTCCGTCCGTTATATCTCGTATTGCGTCATTGCGAGGCAAGAAGCAATCAACACTCTGTATAAAAATACGAGAACTCTCTGGTATTTTTATATGCAAACTATTTTCTCGAGCAAACTCGATCACTTGCTGATTCACGATTGATCTTTTCGTAGTATGCTTCATGAGGTTCATTTTCGCATCCATATATCACTGGAGACTAGTATGCCAATTAAGATGATCGGGCTTGAAATTGGTGAATATAGAATAGTCTGATTGGTACTTTTGGATTGCGAATGCCATAAAACTCGATATCTCAACAATTATAATTCCTTTCTTCTCTCACTTTGCAAGAATACCCTGCACTGTAGCAGAGAATGGAACATCAAAATTACCCGAAAGATACACGCCTTTTTTGACAGAAAACTCTCTTTCGAGTATACTATACATAATCCAGGCTGTAGTCGACTTGCCATCCGTACCTGTGACCGATATAATCTGGAAATCACGAGGCAAGAACTGGTATGCAAAATCGAGCTCACACATGACTCGTCCCGTCGTATAGATAGGATGAGTTTCGGGAATTCACGGGGATGGGATGATCACCTCATAGGCTTCATAGCTACTCGGTGGAGTCTGATCATCGCAGACCTCATAGGAGATACCTTGTCTCTCACAGAGTGCCGCAACTGCCGATCCTACTTTTCACTTTCAATAAATCAAATACATATGTTTAGTATAAGAAAAAGACATAAAATACAAGTGCTATGCAATATTGACCAATATTCATCACATCCCACTGGAGTTCCACAAGATTTTCACAAGGCTACATCTTCAGCGATTATACTAAAATATGCAAAAGCTGCACAACGAGCGATACAGGCAACATGATCAGTCAATGGGGTTAGTAAAGTAGTTGGCTATAATCCAAATGATTGGTATGGTGTACCTAAGATTGAAGATATTACTGGATTAAAGAAATGGATGAAGTGAGTTGGGATAAATATATGAGAATTCACTGATCCTGCTCTTTTGAAGACTATAGGAAGAAGTATAGAATTAGCACAGTCTTATATAGCTAGAAAAAATTACTACCTACCAAAAGCTCTACAAAAAAACTTCACTGATCCTAAGAAAATGATATCAACGCTCTGACAAATGTCTAAATATACGAGTGAAGCTGATATACGAGCAAGTACTACATTCCTGAAAGTAATTCGAGCATGTTTCAAGAATATTACCACGAAAGATTCTACATGAGAACTTATGTTCAATCCACTCACTTGAGAGCTACGAGACAAAGATCGAAATATAGCGGTTTCTATTATGAAATTTTTTAACAGTGATGCTTTTAGTTATAACCGATGAGATGCAAGATTATGACAAGATTCGATTATTGCTCATGGTCGTACAGCTGCACATGGTACAGATACAAAATTTAATGCCGTAATTGATTTTAAGACTCTTGAGTCTCAGGTACTTAAGACTATCAGTCAAAATGAATATGATGCAGCAGAATCAGTTCAGGACAAAAATAGAATGCAAATAGAAGTAAAAACAAAAAAGGATATGCTCCATATGGCTCTTGTTCTTATACAATCTGGATTCCTGAAAAAATGAATTCGGTGGGAACAAAAAGGTAATCTGTTCCCCCAAGAAGATTTAGAAAAAGGTATAAAATATACTGAGGAATGGATTAATTTCCAAGAAAGCTATATCAGAAATAATACTAATGTTAATAAGCTATTTTCTACAATCCCTATAGAAAAAATCAAATGAAATACTATACAAAGAGAGGAGCTAAAAATTACATCTACAGATACTTCATTTGAAATCCAGATTGTACTCGAATGAAATTCGAATGAATCTGGATGGAATGCAAATCCTTATTATAAGATGAAATGAGATATCGACGAAGAAATAACTCTCAGATGAGGATATATCACAAAGGAGCGTGTTATTAAGCACATTTTAAGACGTCTTCCTGATCTTGAAAAGTTCGGACAATCACCAAAAGAGAAAGATCCAGAGAAGATCTTTGAACATTTTGTATCCATAGAAAAAAAGATAATTCCATTATTTGATAAAAATTATAAAGCAAAGAATGGATCTATTCCTTCTTATAAGCATGTCAAATTCTTCACAAATAAATCTTTTACAAGTAGATGAGTTCGTACCTATAGTCACGAACTTCCCTTTAAAATATGGCACGAAAGTACTGGTACTTTTAACCCAATCAATACCCTTTCCTCCCCATCCACTCTCTAAATTTCTTTGCAGCTTCTTCTCCTGGATCTATCAGGTCCGGGATTTTTTTGTCATATAACTTCGTCCATGTACGCTCCATAGACTCGCGAATAAGAGGATAGTGAGTACATCCGAGTACGAGTGCATCGATATCGGGCGAGAACTGACTCAGATACTCTCTAAGCAGGGTATCGATCTCAGTACCAGTATTGATACCCTGCTCGATAAGCGGGACGAGTCCTGGAGCTGCTATCTCTTCGACTATGATACTATCATCGAGAATACACACCCGCTCCTTGTACATACGACTCCTGACCGTCGCATCGGTCGCAAGGACTCATATTTTCTTGTATTTTCATGCTACTACTGCCTCAGCACCAGGCACTGTCACGCCGAGGATATGATGCCCGATGAACACCTCAGTCTGGAGATAGCGGAGTGCATGCACACTTGCTGTATTGCAGGCGAGGATCACGATATCGGCTCAGCGATCATGGAGTCTCTGTACTCAGGCAATCGTGAGAGTACGTATCTCGTCTCCGCTGCGATGTCCATAGGGTGCATTGACTCGATCCATATCGAGGATCATCTCTATATCGGGATATTCACGCTGAAAAACATCCATCACTACCTGTCCACCGAGTCCCGAATCAAAAAATCATATACGCATTGAATTAAAAAGTTATATTCAGGAGATCAACGTTAGTCCAATCAGTTGGTATCAATGTTGTGTCAATATTTCATTCGAGGAACTGGATAATTCATTTATTATTTTTGACTAGTACTCATACGTGTCCTGCTCGATTGAGTTTTTTCCAATGAGGCATGGTAGGTTTTCAGATTGTCATATCCTTGTATGGGAATTCTTCTCCTTGAATTCATATGAGTATATTCATGGCTCATTTTGATGATATTGCCGAGACAATAGATGTCCGACTGAGTTCCTCAACGAAGAGTCAGTACCTCCCCAATCCTGTTGAATTAAGTTGTTTTTTCCATTCTTCGGGAATCTCATCAATTCAGAGTATTTTCATAAAAATAAAATCAAGAAAGTAATTTCCTTGATTTTATTTGTTATATGATTTTTATCAACTATTTCGTGAATCCGATGAATGCTTGTGCATTTTTTCCGAGTTTACGACCGACTGCGATGATAAGAATACGTGATACCCACATGGCAGTGAAGAGCGAGAGGACGATACCGAGACCGAGCATGAATCCAAATCCCTTTATCAATGAGATACCAAATATATAGAGGATTACTGCAGAGGTGAGTGATGTGATATGTGAGTCCCATATTGCAGTCCATGACTTCTCGAATCCGAGAGTGATAGATTGATCCATCGTCTTGCCATCAGCGAGTGCCTCTCTCATACGCTCGAAAATAAGAATATTTGCATCGATCGCAAGACCGATAGAGAGTATGACACCTGCGATAGAGGCGAGGGTGAGAACTACACCTGTAGCTTTGACGAGGGCGATGAGGATAAGAGTATATGTGATAAGAGCGAGCCCTGCGAGTAATCCAGATACTCTGTACATATATACGAGGAATACTATGATTGCTAAAAGCCCGATACCACCCGCTACGAGAATCTGGCGGAGTGACTCAGATCCGATCTTTGCGTCGATTGTACGCTCACTCGTGAGATAGATCGGAGCTGGAACAATACCAGTATTGATATCATTAGCGAGAGTCTGTGCCCCCTTGATCGTATAGTCTCCCGTGATTACGGCCTTACCATCAGTGATGACGGCCTGTACTGTAGGGGCCGTGAGGAGTTCTCCACCGACAAATATAGCAATCTGCTTGCCGATGAGACGCTTCGTGAGCTCACCGAATATACCCTTACCCTCTTCGTTAATTAGGAGCTCTATCTGAGGTTGCCCCACTTGAGTGAATCCCACTCCAGCATTAACGAGATACTTATCATTGAGGACCTTGCCATCCGCTGTTTTTGCTGCTTGCCACATACTCGGTCGTTGATCTACGAATAGAGATGAATAGGTATATACTGCTCCAGTGCCAGTTCCATTTTTGCTGAGCAGTTCGACGATCGCATATCCAGGGTTCGATGTAGGAACGATCTCTCCACTCGCATTCTTTGTAAAGCTCTCCTCACCTCGAGCAACGAATACTGGAGTCACATATGGAAATGTTGTAACAGCCTCGACTCCTGAGAATGATATCTCTTTCGGGAGTGCTCCAGTACCAGAAACAAATCCAACATTCTCATAAGTATCTCTATACTTGGCACCTACTGTGGCAAATGGCGTAGTTTTGAGATCTACGAGTGCCTTCTCAGCGATAGCCCGACGATCTGCACGATCTGCATCTGTGACTGAGGTTTTCTCTTCACGGAACTCGAGTTGTACCACTTTTCCGATAGTTTCTTTGGCTTTTTTGATATCTTCGGCGTTTTTGGCCTTGCGAGCAGCCTCTCCTAGGTCTGTATGTGCCTGAGTCGGGATCTGTACGATGATATGATTGTCCGATCCATATTTGGACGACTGGATAGTTGGTTCCGAGAGACCAAGAGAGTTCACTCGTCGTTCGATCACAGACTTGATCCCCTCTACGATAGTCTGTTCCGTACTCGTACCAGATTGTGATTTGACCGCATCGAGATCGACCTTATAGTCGAGCTCGACACCTCACTGGAGATCGAGACCGAGAGTATACGGCTTGTTGAGCCAAGCATTGTCGATACCGTATTGGTTCCATGGGACGATGTAGAGTCCAGATGCGATGATGAGTCAGGCGATGACGAGGACACGATTGCGGATATTCATAGATATGATAGATAGAGAATGGGCAGATTATAGAAAAAGATTCTATTTTTGCAAGCTAGATTTTGCAATATATCCCACTATGTGATAGTATCATCATAGAAAAGTTATAATTTTTATTTTTTAGCTCTTGTTCGCTATGTCTACTTCTCTCATAGAACCCGCTCGCACCTATACACAAGATCTCTTGCAAATATGTATTGCATACCCCTATCACAATCCCGCTCACAGTACTGGAGTACTTGACCGAGCCACCTATATCGCACTTGCCGAGGATGTGGGCAACGAAGATCTCGAGGATCTCCAGCTCGCTTGTCTATTCCATGACACTGGATTCTCAGAACAATATGAGAAAAATGAACACATCGGAGCTCGGATCGCCCGAAAGTGGCTTGAGGAAAGAGATCATCCAAAAGATCGAATCGCCAAAATCGAGAAGATCATCATGGCGACCGTACTCTTCTCGACTCCTCGAACGCATCTCGAGAAGATCATACAAGATGCTGATCTTGATAATATCGGGACCAAGTCCGAGTTCATCTATTCACAACGTTATCTCGCCGAGATCCGTACGGTCGGTGGTAAGGATATATCTGAATGTGCCTATTGGCAGTTCGTCTACAAGCTCCTGACCAAATACAAGTTCCATACAGATACCGCCCGCTCAGAGCGACACCAGCAACAGATCCGCGATGTCGAACACATGGAAAAATATCTCATGATGATAGGTTGTGAGATCCCACATGTTGAGCCTGATACGATGCACGAGGTATAAAAAACTCCTCCTGAGTACTCAGGAGGAGTTTTTTATACCTCGTGCATCGTATCAGGCTCAACATGT
>JANNYQ010000028.1:0-2002 GCA_031410215.1 Candidatus Altimarinota bacterium
CGTCGCAACAGAGCGGAGTATCTTGAGCGACACGACATCTCGCCCGATCATATCTCGGGTACGATCTATATAGACGCTCCCCGTCCAGCTAACTCCTGTAGATGTGAGTCTATCGAGTGATGAGGGACTCGTGAGTCTATATCCCTGGAGCGATACTCGAGCGGGTCCATACTGGAGTGGGAGTCCATCCAGTGAGAGGATCTTTCCTTGGCTTTTGGTAACTTTTGTACCCTGTTGTATCGTCATGCTTGCCCAGATATCTGGTCCCACCGAGAGGTATGGAGATGGTGTAGGAACGAAGATGGGGCGAATACCTATAGAAACACTCGGTATCGCGATGGCTCGATTCCCAACGAGGCGGATCGTATGGTGTATCGTCGTGTTGAACGAGTTCCCACTCGCGATGATAAGAGAATACTCTCAATCAGATTTTGGGAGAGATATCGGCAACTGGAATTCACCCGTCGTAGTCGTCTCTGCGAGTTCGGATATTGACTCATCCGTCCTAGTATTCTTGATATAGATCAGGGCATATTGCCGACCATCTGTCACTCGACCACGGATCAGTATAGCATCTCAGACGTAATAGGTATCTGCAATATTCTCCCTGAGCTCGATACCGAGTTCACGGAAAGTCGAGATAGAGGCAGGAGCAGCACTCACAGAGATATTCCACTGTTGGAATATCGAGAAGAAAATCAGCAAAAAGAAAAAGAGAATCCTGTACATAGAGATAATGATGGAAAAATATGAAATTATTATATGAATAAAGTCCTAAAAACAATGAAAAATCAGTAGATATATTCTCGGGTTTGAGTATAGTGCAACTATGTCCACTGCCTATACCCTCATTCGCTCATCCCGGCGTACTCTCTCGATCCAGATCGATCCCAGTGGAACACTGATAGCACGAGCCCCGATGCGTATGTCTGTTGCCTCTATAGAGGAATTTATCCTAGCAAAAAGAGACTGGATAAGCAAACATCAGATAAAAAGAGCGACCGTACCACAACGACCGATACTCAGCAAATCAGATATCCTGGATGCAAAAAAGAAACTCAAAGAATATATCATCCCAAGAGTTACGGAGCTCTGGGCTAATAAAAATCTCCCTAAAGTCATGAGCATAAAGATCACCAAATCCGAGAGACGATGGTGATCATGTAGTGTGAGAAACGGGCTATGTTTCTCGTATCGACTTGCTGAGTATATTTGAGAGAACTTATCATTCATCGATGCGATCATCATACATGAACTCGCACATCTGAGAGAAAAACATCACCAAAGATCATTCTGGAATCTAGTCTACTCGATGATGCCAGAGTATGAGAGTGTGATGAAAAATAGGGGAAATATAGAGTAAATTCATTGACTTCATTATATATTCGGTATTATACTGTATAAAATCTATATTTGTCTTTATGCCCTTAGCTACTATATCTCATTGAGATAAACCAGATACTTTATCACGAAGGTGATTTTTGTTGGCGATAACTTCTATAGTTGCCTCTGGCTGTACCACTATCGTCAATATCCCTGAAACGATAGATGAGATCCGTGAAAAAATACGAAGTGATCTACTGAAATGCATAGTTATTCTCAATAGTGGGGAACCAAAAAAGATGCATCCCAAGATGGATATAGAGTGACCTAATAAAAATGGTAATTTTATTTTTAGTTTTCCAGATCTCAAACACATAACAGAAGATATCGTGGAGGTAAATCCACTCGGTGTACTCGTCACGAAAGAGATAAAAATAAACATAGAGAACATGATATTCGCAATATTTGCTCGGCAGAGACACGGTATAGAAAGTGGAGATACCTATACAATACGTAGAATTGGTTATACAATATCGATAGATAAGGTATAAAAAAACTCTCAAATTTGAGAGTTTTTTTATACCGATTATTTTGCACTCGCCATCACAATATCGATTATATTCGATATTTTCACATTTCCTGTGGTGTCATTGTTGCGGATGTAGAGGACTCCAGCATC
>JANNYQ010000029.1:0-12146 GCA_031410215.1 Candidatus Altimarinota bacterium
CCTCATACCAGGTACGAGCTGCTCCATCGATCGCCCCACCAAAACGAGGACCGATAGTGAGCAAGCCTGAGACCAGAGACGAGAGGATATCCTTATCCGCTCTGGCTGTCACGATAGTGTTGGTGGCACCGGAGACAGCAGGACCGTGATCCGCGAGGAGGATGATGATCGTGTTGATATAGTCCAGAGCATACTGTGGCAGATCACGCTTGAGCCAGAGAGCACCGATCACTTTCGCGATGCTCGCGTCACCTATATATTCCGTGAGTGGTCGACCATTGTAGAGGACATCCTCACCTCGTTCATCAGAAATGGTAGATGTAAATCGAGTCGGTTTACGGTTAGTGATTATTTGTAATTTTTTTTCAATCTCTGGACTCATGCCTTGTTTATTATTTTCGATTCAGAGTTGTTGAGCCACAGATGCAATCAGATTACCGAAATCTGCATAGCTCTCAGGAACATGAGCTCCAGACTCTCTTAGTGCTGCATTTTTGTAGCTTGCTTTTTCTTCATCGGCATTGGCCTTGGCTCCTGCATGTCCGAACTGCACCTCGGTGGTGAGCGCTTCTGCAAATGATCCACTCACATAGGCGACAACTGGTTTCGTTATTTTGCCTGCTATCAAAAGCTCTGCAATCTCGAGCTCATCACGAGAACCGACCTCACCGAGCATGACGATCATCCGTATCTCTGGATCCTGATTGTAGTCCAATACAATATCTCGAAAAGTGGAACATACGAACCGATCTCCACCAAGAGCAATCCCCGTATGGATCCCATCGGTACGAGTCCCGATCACTCGGAACATCTCGTTCGACATACCACCACTGCGTGAAACAAAACCAACCGATCCCCGTCGGTAGAGTCAACTTGCCACGATATTATCGAGTGATCCGCCAGAGTTCCCCATACGCAGAGCGCCTCAGACAATGGCTCAAGCTGTAGCAGGTCATATTATGCATATTTTTGCATTAGCTGCATTGTACCCTATGATCTCACGGATATCTCTCTCCGGTATCCCCTCAGCGATGATGACGATATGAGCAAAGCGAGTAGAGTGGATCGCTCACCAAGTGGCCTCCGTCGCAGAGCGAAATGATGCGAGATTGATAAGCGTGTCGATACTTGCGTCCACTGGAATATCTGAGAAATCTGGGTAGATCGGGACGAGGATCTCTGCTCCACCAAAAAATAACTTCGTCACACTCGACCGCTGGCACCCAGGATCAATGAGTCCTGCGACTGATGGTGTACGACCCGAGAGGTAGTCAAAATCGAGCATTCGCTGTGCGACATCGAGATGTCGACCGTAGATGATGGCTGTGGAGTTGAGAGTGAACATATTATGTGAGTTTTATTTTCTGTAGAATATCAGTCATATAGACACTCCCATCAGCGATCTCACAAGGCAAATTGAGTTCTTCGCAGGCCATTTGCATCATCTGGAGTCACTTGGTATCGTTGATTCCCCCTCGTCTGACGAGGATATGGATATCTTGACTACGCATATCCTCTATCCGATCACGGAACGCATCGATAACACCAGCGAATGTCCGATCGATATGAGTGAAGTTCGCAATGGCTCCAGCTATGACGAGATATTTACCTTTAGTCCTATTCGCGAGCATAGCATCGAGTAGTTTTGCTGTATATGCCCGAGTATTCTCACGATCAGGATTGCCACTACACTCACCATAGTTGCCGATCTCGGTAGCGTATCCGAGGTCTGCGAGCGTATCTGCAATGATCACAGATGCTCCTCATCCAGAGGTCAGGAGCCAGATGCGACCTGCTGGATTGAGAATACGGAACTTCAGACTTGCCCCCGTCTCAGAGTCGAGTTTTTCGATATATTTCTCTCCGTCGGTTTTCTCAGGACCAAAAGGGTGCGGAAACGCGAGACCTGCCCAGTGTCGTCGCTGTCGGAACTCCTCACTATCATCCACTCTGGCCACCATATCGAGACATATGACCGATCCATCAGTCGCAAAAGTGAACGGATTGACCTCGAGATAGGCAAAGCCGTACTCTCTGAAAAATGAGTAGAGCTGAGAGATAAATTTAAGAATTTTTGCATCTTGTATGCCAAATTGTTCCCCTATTCGTAATTGATCATTCGTAATTCATAATGCTATCCGCATCTCCTGTACTGTCTCCCAGTTCTCCTCCACCTCGATACCACCAGCGGTAGAGAAATATATCACATCGTGATCACGCTCTGTTTTGATGGCTACATAGTACTCATCTGTATGGGGAACGAATGGCTCGATGAGAAATGTAGTCAGGAGTCCATCCTGCTTTTCAATCATAGTCGTCTGCTGATCGTGTTCAGTCCACCATTTGCGAATACTCGCAATATTGAGATTGACGCCGATGAGACCATATTTACCTCGTTTGCCGAAGAGTTGGTCTGGTTTGATGACCCAGGTTATATCTGAACCTGTTTCTTTTTTTGCGAACGTGTCGAAATCTTCCTCTGATTCGATAAGATATCCTCTATATACAGATGCTGAGAACTCAGCGAACATACGCTTGGCGTCGTATTCGCGGATTGCTAGTTGTGCCATAGTTTTTTGTCCATTATATAGAGAAAATAGGAGAAACAAAATTTTGCTTCTCCTATTTTTTATTCACCGAAGAACTCCTGAATCCATCCCTTTTTCATCTTGCCTCACTCCGACTGGAGGAGTGCTTCGTAGAGCTTCTTTTGATCTCCTGAGAGTCGAGCTGGGATATCGATCTCGATATGGATTATGAGATTGCCTGATCCTCACTTGCGATCCAGTCTCTCCATACCCTCATTGCGATATGTGATCATGGTTCCATGTTGAGTTCCGGCCTTGATCTCAATATCTTTTTTTCACAATATCGGGAGATCAAGAGTCCGTCAGATACCGAGTGCCGCCTCTGCTGGTGATATACGGACCGCATAGTGGAGATCTGCCCCATCACGAGTGAGTCCACCCTCTTCAGTTGGTACGGTGAACGAGATATAGAGATCACCATTACCATCCGTTCCCTTGTTTCCCTCACTTCGGATTTTGATCGTCATACCATTTTCGATACCTTTTGGGATATCGATCGTCTTTTCTATTTTCTCCTTGAGTTTTCATTTACCATGACAGTAGCTACATTTCTCGGTAACTCTTTGTCATGTACCGTTACAAGATGAACAGGCTCGAGCCTGTTCTATAACACCGAATACTGTCTGTACTCGTTCGCGAACTTGACCTTGCCCGCGACAGGTCGTACAAGTCTCGGTCTGTCCTCACTTGCCACTACAGTGATGACATGTTATAGTACGGTCGAACTCGATCTTGCGAGTTGCTCATCGGATTGCATCCTCCAGCGATATCCGTAGTCGCATCTCGATATCCTCACCGATATCAGCTCGCTGCCGTGATCGTGATCCACTACCTCCACCCATCCCTCAACCGAAAAACGATGAAAAAATATCACCAAGATCTCCAGTATCAAATCCTCACTGAAATCCTCCGCCAAATCCACCAAATCCTCCGCCTCACTGACCATGATTATCCATCGTACCGTGTCGGTCATAGTGAGCTTTTTTCTCTACATCAGAAAGTATAGAATAGGCTTCATTGAGTTTTTTGAATTCAGCTTCTTTCGCCTTATCACCACCATGGCGATCTGGGTGGACTTCCATCGCTTTCTTGCGGTAGGCTTTTTTGATCTCATCAGCTGTTGCCTCACGGGAGATGGCGAGTATAGAGTAGTATTCGAATTGCATAGGTATTGGTTAGAAGCGAAAAATTTGTCACTCACCGCAAGGCGAATGACAAAAATAAAAAATATAGAGAGAACTAGGCGTGCTTGGCGATCGCTGCCTCGAGAATCGATACCTCCTGAGCACCGACCCACTTCTCGACTGGCTGTCCGTCCTTGAAGAGGATCATAGTCGGGATAGACATAATACGAAATCCACTCGGAGTCGTCGGATCGCTATCGACATCATGCTTGGCAACCACTGCCTTACCCTCTACAGAGGCAGAGAGTTGTTCGAGACGAGGGAGCATCATCTGACATGGGCCACACCACTCCGCCCAGAAGTCGACAAGAACGAGACCCGTCTTGGTAATATCTGCAAATGTAGAGTCAGTAGAAACAGTGAGAGACATAGTTTTGACAGTTAAAAAAATAGTTAAAAGTTTAAAGAACTTTATGTGCTATATTGTATCAAAAAACTTGCTAAAAGCAAGACAAATTATGAGAATAGTTCTCATAATAAAAGCTCCATAATGGAGCTTTTATGTTTTGATCTATGTTGTACTATTTGTTTGTGCTGAGCCGAACCAACTCATACACACCTGCGATCCCGACGAGAATATAGACCAACATGAGTAGGGCTGGAACAGATCCGAGCACCATCTCTACGAGATTGTATTGAAACGCTCCGACGAGTCACCAATTGATTGCTCCGATGATCACGAGGATGCGAGAAACCATATTCACAAGAGCCATAGAGAAAAAGTGAAGAGTAAATGTGCAACTGCACTGATCCAGTATATATATGTGCTTCTATTGTGCAAATTTTTGTGCGAAAACTTGCATCTTATATTTTGAAGTTAGATCTCTTGATGATCATAATACTATCATCGATATCAGTTTTGTTGAGCTGATATGGGGTTTCTTGGGAATCGAGATACGCGTAAAGATCCTGCATCTTATCGGCAAACTTCTCAACATCATCAATTACTATGATTGCATCTGGAGTACATTTCTGAAGGATCAAGAGCAAGTATTGAAGATATTCTTTTTTCATTGCGTCGATATACACGAGATCATAATATCCATCCGCGAGTGCAGGGATCACGGACTTGGCATCACCCCAGATAGCATGAATATTTTTTACTTTACAGTTTTTGAAATTGGTTACTGCATCAATATGCATATTCCAAGCTTGCTCGATCGTCGTGATATCTGAGGAATCGGATAGTGCCATGACAAAATGAAGTGCCGAATATCCATTTGCAGTACCGATCTCGAGGAGATGCTTCGGATTTTTATCTCGGATTATTTGTTTCAGTGCTTCTGCATTTCCTTCAGTGATATTGGGGATCTCACGTTCGAGTCAGATAGTTTTGAGGTTTTTGAGAGTGAGTGAGATAATTTGGGACATAGTTTATTTTGGTTTTGGTGGGTTACGCAATATTTCTGGAGTGACTCAGTATATTGCACTCATCTTGAGTATGATAGTTACGAGTTTATTAGTTTTTGCTCTTACCCCCATAGTCATGATTGTATCTACGTTTATTCATTTACGTTTTAAGGCTTGTAGATCATTATTTTCATGCCAATCTCAATCTCAAGAATCAACCAATTCCCATTGATAGGTTTTCCATAATTCCTCATCCTTCATTTCTATCTCGGATAGAATATCTCTTATTTTGTTTGATGATGCATCAGATAAGAGCATCTTGATGCCATCAAGGGAACCGATAACCTCATCAAATGAATCTTGTGACTTAGAATTGAGATAAACTCGCACTCGTTCCTGAATTTTATGTAACAGTACATATACTTGGTTATCACCAGTATTTTTCCTTGAAATTTTTACTGATTGTTGGGATTGTTGCGATTGTTCTAGTTCTTTTAATTTAGCATTACTGGCAGCCATGGATTTTATTTATGAAATGGTAAATTGATCTGATTTGCTGGAATACGAGCCACAATTCGCATATACTCCTGTAAGAAATGAATACCTGTTTGAGAAATATCCATTTTGTCGATATGTAACAGTGATCTGACCAATTCTCGGAGTTCGTCAGTATCTGAGTGTTTGTATACGCTCGTAAGGGTCTCTTGCAGAATAGCATTCCATTGATCACTCTTCCTTATTGGATATCATCATTTGTGATCAGTATGATCTCATACTTTTTTTCAATGCTTTTTTTCATATCGAATATCTGAGATCATTTCGAGCCTTACTATAATTCTATCTTTTCAATTCTTCATGAGAAGAAGTGTTTTTGGAGAAGGTTCATTGTTTCACAATGAGACAATTTTTGATATATCTCTCCTGATAGCATTGGCCAAACGCAAAACTTGACGAACGATTATTCGCCTATCATCATATCATGGGTTTTGTGAAATATGAGTTACACTAATAGAAATATTTTATGTTAATTTTATTATATTACATATTTCTATATTACAACTCTTTTTTATTTTTCATCCATTCCTCGATATCTGATCTGATATCTGCTATGAGATCGGTATCTCTGAGATCGGCGAAGTGCATATCTGGGACTCCTGATTGGCGGACACCATAAACCTCTCCAGGTCACCTGAGATCGAGATCGATTTGGGCGAGCTCGAATCCATCATTTGTTTCCTCCATGGCTTTTAACCTGTCGGATTTGTATTCTTTTGTTGTAAAAAGATAGCAATATGACTGATGTACTCCTCGACCGACACGACCACGGAACTGATGGAGCTGTGAGAGTCCAAACCTCTCGGCCGCCTCGATACACATAATAGTGGCATTAGGATTATTGACTCCGACTTCGACGACAGAAGTAGAAGAAAGAATTTGAATTTTGTTCTCATAGAATTCCTGCATGATCCGATCTTTCTCCTTGCCCGACATCTTGCCGTGAATGAGTCAGATCGAGAACTCAGGAAATATAGCTGAAAGTATCTCCTGCATATTGGTTGCGGATGCTATATCAAGGGTATCTGACTCCTCGACAAGTGGTGATATCCAATATACTTGTCGACCACTCTTCACTTCTTCTCGGACCCAATTATAAACTTCGTTTCTTTTTTCTTCTTTCACTACTCGTGTATGGATCGGCAATCGACCAGCTGGATACTCATCGAGGACCGAGATATCCTGATCTCCATAGAGCGTCAGTGCCAGTGACCGAGGGATCGGGGTTGCCGACATATTCAGTCGATGTGGGACGATAATTGAGTGACTACAATATTCCTCTAGGGTTTTGCGTTGTTCTACTCCGAACCTGTGTTGCTCATCGACCACGACGAATCCAAGTCGTGAAAAAGAAACTGAATCCTGGATCAGAGCATGTGTCCCGAATATGATATCCGTCTGTCCACTCTCAAGTCGGGATCTGGCATCTATCTTGAGTCTAGGTGTGAGTGAGCCGACAAGGAGATCAGAGCTGATTCCCCACTCTATGAGCCACGCCTCTTGTCCCGAGAAGTGCTGACGAGCCAGGATCTCCGTTGGAGCCATGATGGCAACTTGGATTCATCTTCACTCTGGATTATTTCGCCTACTCACGAGGATCGCATGCACTGATGCGAGGAGTGCGACGACTGTCTTACCCGTTCCGACATCTCACTGAAGCATACGAGCCATCGCATGTGGTCGCTCCATATCCTTGAGGATCTGGAACAGTACTATCCGTTGCTTGTTCGTGAGAGGAAAAGGAAGTGAGGCGATGAGCGACTTCATGATGTCTACATCGATCTGGAGTTCTGGAGCGAGGCCGAGCGAGTCGCGTTCGAGAGCGTATTTCTTCTCGAGTCCCTTCTTCTGAAAATGATAGAGTTCCTCATATCCGAGTTCTTTTTTTGATCTGTCAAAATCTTGAATCGAAATAGGAAAATGAATTGCTGAGATATTCTCAGTCCTAGTACGGAATCCATGTTTCTGTCGGATTTCTACTGGGACTGTGTCTGGAAAATTGCCACCAAGATATGATCTGAGGAGTACGATTTTCTCACGGATCCAGATCCCAGGAATATAGTTGAGATCAGAATATATGGGGACGATTTCTCTACGTATGGGTTTCAAGTGCTCGATCTCAGCAGATGGGAACGTGAGTCTCCCATATTCATATTTTGGCTTGCCATAGATCATGACAATATCACCAGATGCGAATTGTTGCAAAAGATACTTGCGGTTGAACCAAACAGCTTCGGCATATGATCAATCTCAGTCGACGAGAACAGCCTTGATGAGCAGTTTTTTGTTCCTGGTATTCTCTGAGGTGATCAGCTCTATTTTGCATTTCACCACCTGTTTGTCGAGTATATTGAGCGATGAGAACTGCTCACACACATCACTCTTGTCCTCGATATCTCGTGGGAAATATGAGAGGAGATCCACCACGGTCTCGATCCCCGCTTCGCGGAGACGCTTGATATACGCATCAGTAGTATGGAGTAGAGACTTGGTCAGTTGCATACTGATGAGTATATCGATGATGACAAAAAATGAAAATGAAATAACAAAGTGTATACCATGGAGTATAAAAAAACCGCCCAGTTAGGCGGATTGGATTTCTGATGATATAGCATCGAGTACGGCGTGTGTAGATTTTTTGAGTGGCATTTTCTTTTGTTCCAGTTTAGCTATATGTGATAGTATCACATTGAATAATCATCTCGTATCAGGATTCATAGATTGGATATGAGCAGCAAGATTTTGAAACCCTTGTGGTGTCAGAGTATTCATCTTTTCCTGATATGATACAGGTAGAGATATGTTCTTACCATTATATGCGAATCTCACTATCATATTTCCACCTATATCTGACGTTGACTCGTGAAAAATCTGCACATTCGTAATCGCTGGATAATTTGCAGTAATAATAGTTTTCATCCACTCAGTTCCATTTTTCGCCTTATCGATATAGTGATTAAATCCTTTTGGTGGAGCCGAGAGTGTGTCTATATCCTGAGGAATCGGCATTCCTTCTCGAAATATATTATCTGCCATATACTGGGTAGTTAAAAATAATAATTATGCTGCAACTGTAAGTAGCTCAGTATTGGGTACTGATCGTACAGCAAATGATGTGCCTGATTCCTTTACTTGGACTCGCATCCCATCATATATGAGTGTTTTGCCGATGAGACTCTTGACTCCAAGGAGGAGACTCGGACCAAATCATCTAATACTAAATATCCGCTCAAGATCAGCAATAGTGTCAGTTGTTTCGACTGTATGAGATCTCGGATTCAGTACAGATTGTACCGCACTGGCAACTGATGATCTGCGAGATAGTACAGCTGATAACTCATGTACAAGACGAGTCTCTGGAGCACCATGCGTGAGAGTATTGGTCATAGATATAGAATAGGAAATAAAAGTTACCAAATCACTATGTCACAATAGTTTTATTTTTGCAAATATTCTCATCACTTTTTTACAAAATTCTTTGCATTTTCGAGCGCTTTATCTATACTCATAATAGTTTGTATCTCCTGAGAGCTCGATTGGCACCGAGGGAGGAGATAAAACATAATGAAGTTGTTCTCGCGAGTAATCGGGAGAAAACTTGGGTGGAACCGTTCTAATTTTCTATAGAACCCCAAGAAAATAGTATTACTTTTTTGTGGGTTTTTTTATTTCATCTCTACTATTCACATATGTCTCTCGAAATGTCTACACTCGTCACCTACGCCAAGATCAAAGGATTCGTCTATCAAGGATCTGAGATCTACGGTGGTCTCGCCAACTCCTGGGACTACGGCCCACTCGGTGCACAACTGAAAGAAAATATCAAAAATCTCTGGATAAAAGAATTCGTCCAGAAACGCAAAGATATGGTACTCCTCGATGCATCAATCATGATGAATCCCAATGTGTGGGTCGCGTCTGGTCATGTCGGATCATTCTCTGATCCACTCATGGAGTGTCGAGACTGTCATACTCGTCATCGAGCGGACAAGCTCATCGAAGAGGCACTCGAGAAGGATCCGAGCTTTCCAGTTCCAACAAATTGGGCTGGAGATAAGACTCCACTCGAAGATCTCAATGTCTATAACAAAGAGGGGCATCTCTCGTGTCCGAACTGTGGCAAGAAAAACTGGGGAGATGTGAAGCGGTTCAATCTGATGCTCTCGACGAGCCAAGGTACTACCGAGGATGCTACAGCACTCGTCTATCTCCGTCCTGAGACCGCTCAGGGAATATTCGTGAATTTCCCCAATATTGCCAGATCATCGAGGAAAAAAATCCCATTTGGAGTCGCACAGTGTGGTAAAGCATTCCGAAATGAGATAACACCCAAGAACTTCATATTTAGAACGAGAGAGTTCGAACAGATCGAGATCGAGTATTTCTGCAAGCCAGGTACTGACGCGGAGACATTTGAGACTTGGCTCGTAGATGAAGGGCTATTTTTTACGGATGTCCTCGGACTTAAGTCTGGTAAGGTCAGATTTGTCGAGATTCCAGCGGAAGGACTCCCTCATTATTCCAAGAGAGCGGGCGACTTCGAATATTTATTTCCATTTGGTTGGGGAGAGATCTCTACTCTTGCCAACCGTACAGACTACGATCTCGGTGCTCATATGAAACACTCGGGATCGGATCTCTCATATTTTGATCCGTATGACAATACCAAGTATCTTCCCTACGTCATCGAGCCATCGATCGGCCTCTCTCGCCTGACACTCGCAGCCATGTGTGACGCGTATCATGAGGTCCCAGGTGAGGAGGGTACATCAAAAGTAGTGATGCGATTCGCCCCTGCTGTCGCTCCGATCAAGGTAGGAGTATTTCCTCTGATCAAAAAATTCTCCGAGTCAGCAAACGAACTCTACTCTGTGCTCTCTGCCGAGTTCATGTGTGAATATGATGAGGCGGGTACGATCGGAAAACGGTATCAACGAGCTGATGAGATCGGTATACCATATTCGATCTGTGTCGAGCCTGAGAACTACGATCAGGGACAAGTGACTGTCCGCGATCGAGATAGTGGTGAGCAAGAGATCGTGAAGATCGATGAGTTGGTGAGGTGGTTTAGGGCGAAGGGATGTTAGTCTTACTAATTTATATGAAAAAATTTCTTTTCTTCAGTTTCTTGTTTCTTCTTCTCTCTGTATGAAAAAGTTTTGCAAATGAGATCTGGATATCAGCTCCTGAGTTTCAGGATTTTTCGTGAAGCACTATAGCCATCAAGCATCTTGACGTACAGACTAGTATACAATATGATATTAATTATACTGATTGTTCATATGGGAACTGGCTTACTGTATTAAATAATGAAAGAAAAAGTATTTTTACTCTCAAAAACAAATATATATGAAAACTCACAGGGATCAATTGGGATGCATATAACATACCTCTTCCTGAATGTGATTATTATGGAAAGGGCAATTCAGGAATTGATAGTTATCCAATGTATATACATACCAACTATGAGATACATCCATTAGGAAAATATATAGATAATACATATTGGAAAGTTAGTCAAACTGTCAGCAATCCCGAAGACATACTTACATATCCATCAAATTTTTTTACAGCTCAGACACTAGGTACTAATATAGTAGATAAAGTATGGTGTCGAGATGGTTCAACACCTGCAACATATATAGGATGCACCATTGATCCATTTTTAGATTTTATAAAAACTGACTCATGATGAACCTTTTCTACAACTGGTATTCTTTCTGGAAGATGAATAGCTTCCAATCAGAAAAAATCATGGTATTGAGCTATTGGTATTATTTCCGAAGCTTCCAAAAAAAGAAAAGAAGTTGTACACTTTCAGCTTCCATCTCCAAATTGAGTAAAAAATACTACATTTCACCTGGTAGTTTCTCCTTGATTTATTGAAAAACCAGAAGTTACACTCTATAAAAATAATGTTATTATACGACAGCTCAAGAAAAATAGGGACTATTGGATACGACCGAGTCGTATTGAGGCAGCACAATCTATTGACTTTCATCCTGAGAAATTTTCTCTTGAGGCCGATGAAGTTCGGATTTCAGTAACTCCAATATCATACTAATTCTTAACATTAATATCCCATGCTCTCTCTCATCGATGCTCTGTTCTCATTTTTCTCCACGATCGACTATACTGCGATATTCATCCTCATGACCCTCGAGTCGTCGATATTTCCTGTTCCATCAGAGCTCGTGATGATACCTGCCTGAGTATCTGCGATGGGCGGGCATATCGATCCAGTACTTGCGACTCTCGTCGGTGGAGTTGGCTCGGTTGTCTGAGCTCTGCTCAATTATTTCATACTAGGGAAGTGGCTCGGTAGACCATGCCCTGGATCACTGGGTAATCGCGCCGGCCGACCGCCTCGACGGCGATCCGCCCAATGCCGGGGATATTAAACAGCACTTCGACGACAAATGCGCCGGTCACCAGGAATGCTGTGGTGGGCCCAAGCAAGGTAATCAGC
>JANNYQ010000030.1:0-11060 GCA_031410215.1 Candidatus Altimarinota bacterium
ATCGATCTCTCTCTCATTGATCTCTCAGCCATCGATCTCACAGCTCTCCAGCCGAGCAAACCGATCCTGATGAAAGAAGAAAAAGTGAAAGAGTTTATTCAAAAACGAGATAGGACTGAAGAAGAGGAAGATGATATAGATCCAGTAATTGAGCGAGATTTTGATGATGCATTTGATGATGATGACTTCGATGAAGAGAGTGATGAAGAGAGTGATGAAGAGGAGGAGGATGGAGATGGGAAGAAAAAAGATTCCTATAAAGCTCCGAAAGATTTTCTTACAGATAAACGTCGTCAAAAGACACTCAAAAAATTTATCGATGTGACTGTTCCTCAGGAATTCCTGGATGGAATGACACCTGATCTTCAGCTTCTCATCAAAAAAGGAAAAGCAGAGTGACGACTTGTTTATGATGAGGTCATAGCAGCACTACCACCAGGAGATGATATAGAGATGATGGATGAGGTATTTTCTCGTCTCGCGAAGTTGCATATCGAGCTCGTCGACTCTCTTGATCAGGAGGATGTATTCAAGGATGCAGGTAAGAAAAAAGATGAGATCGACCTTTCAGAGATCTCTGACGACTCGATCCGTATGTATCTCAATGAGATTGGTAGGTTTTCACTCATCGACGCTGATGAAGAGGTTAGACTCGGACACCTTATACAACAGTGAGACCAAGAAGCTCGCAAGCGTCTCGCTGAGGCCAATCTCCGTCTCGTAGTATCGATCGCGAAGAAATATATGGGACGAGGTCTCGGACTCCTCGATCTTGTTCAGGAGGGAAATGTATGACTCTTTCGTGCAGTAGACAAGTTTGATCCTGATCGAGGATTCAAGTTCTCGACCTATGCGACATGGTGGATCCGTCAGGGCGTCACTCGTGCTATAGCTGATCAGGCTCGCACGATCCGAGTCCCAGTCCATATGGTTGAGACGATCAATAAGTTCAATCATACCTATCGTCGTCTCACCCAAGAGCTTGCTCGTGAGCCACTCATGGAGGAACTCGCACTCGAGCTCGATATGGATGTGCGCAAAGTACGTCAGATCATGAGAATATCTCAAGATATCCTCTCACTCGACTCCCCTGTTGGTGGAGAAGAAGATACGACACTTGGTGACTTCGTCGAGGATGACAAGTATCTCACTCCAGAGAAAGCGACCAATCTGGCTATCCTCAAGGAAAATCTTTATGAGATGCTCGACTTTCTCACGCCTCGTGAGAAAAAAATCGTCGTGATGCGGTTCGGTCTCGATGGTGGTGATATGCATACTCTCGAAGAGGTGGGACGAGAGTTCGGTGTGACTCGTGAGCGAGTCCGTCAGATCGAGGCGAAGACACTCGAAAAACTCCGTACTCACCCGAGTGCTGATCGCATTAGATTCTTTCACTAGTTCATACACAAAAAATACGTCTTGCGATTAATCGCAAGACGTATTTTTTGTGTATTGCTACTACGCTGCTACGGATTCTTTTTCTTCATTTTTTTTGAGAGCTGCTCCTTGTTCCTTTTCGAGATATTTCTTCATCTTCTCGGCATGTGCTCGCTCTTCGAGATGTTTTTGGTGTGTTGCCTCATCCGCGATCTCGAGTTCTGCGAAGTGCTCTTTTTGCTTGCGATGCTCATCTTCGGCTGATAGTACCATTGCATCCTCCACATCGATACCTGCGATCAGATCAGACACCTCATCGATCGCATGATCGATATATTCCTTGGTATCATGGAATACTACTTCAGTTTCTTTTTGTGTTGTTGGAATCATAGGGGCTACTTTCATCGTCTCGAATAGCTCCGATCCACTCAACTCTGGAGCCGTGGTCATCGATATAGTAGGTAAATCCATAGACTCAAGGGTAGAACTCATGCTAAAGAGTGGCGAGTTCTCACTAGTAGCAGGAGTATCAATATCCTCTATAACCACAGGTGCTGAGACGCTATTCTCAATCGGAGTTGCATTCATCATGATTGGCATCTCGGGAATAGATTCATCGATGATGATAGAGTTATCGCTCTGAGTGATATGCATCGCCGTACCAGCAGGTACCTCAACCGGTGGCTGTACAATATCGAGTACTGATACCATCGGAGTAGACTCACTGATGATGATAGGATTCGTTGTGCTCGCAAGAGGATCAACTTTTGGAGGATTGCCTCCTGATTGCTCATTTCCTGATTGTCCAACTGGCGTTGTTATTGACTGCTTCAAGAGGTCGTCGAATAGTGACATAGTGGCTTGAGTTAAGAACTATGGAGGTATCATAGCACTACTGGAAATAAAATGCAAATATTTGACTCTCTTTTGTATTTTTATCACTTTTTCATATACTCTCGTGTATGTCATTCGTCCACTTGCATACACATACTCACTATACTTTCCAACAGGCACTCGGGGATCCTGAGTGACTCGTGAAAAGGGCCAAAGAACTCGGTCAGACCGCAATCGCGATCACAGATGCAGGTAATATGTATGGGGCGTTCGAGTTCTATGAGGCGTGTATCAAGCACTCTATCCAGCCTATTATCGGGGTTGAGTTCCAGCTATCCAAAAAATGACGATCGAGTCGAGACAAGGATAATGAGATATATGAGATTGTACTCCTTGCTCGCAACTATGCTGGATACAAGAATCTGATCCAACTTGTCACCAAGTCTCAACTAGAATGATACTATAATGGGCGACCACGGATCGATTTTGACCTTCTCGAAGAATATAAATCCGATATCATCGCACTCTCGGGGTCTATGTATGGTGAGATTGCTCAGCATATCATAACAGGCAAGTCAGATAGCTATATCTGTGAGCGGATTGATTACTATATTAGGATTTTTGGTACAGACTCATACTATCTTGAGCTCCAAGAACATCCAGATAGACCCATGCAAGCGAGTATCAATGAGACAATACTGCGACTATCTCGGGCAAATGGATACGAATATGTTGCTACAAACAATAGTTATTATCTCGCTCCAGATGATGCTGGGGTCCAGGATATGATGTCATCTGTAGCCTCAGGACGAGCTCTCGATGATCCAGATAGAACAACTCTGATGAATGGTGACTACTCACTGAGGTCAGATCGTGAGATGGAGGAGATATTTGTCTATGCTCCAAAAGCCTATGAGAATACAGCGAAGATAGCGAGTATGATCGACCTCCATATCAATAGTGGTGGATATAAAATCCCAGTATTCCCTCTCTCAGAGGATGAGAATATACGGTATGAAAACTATAAAAAAGCAGTTCAAGATAAGAATATCCCAGAAAATATCTATCAAACCCTCGGTACTGAAGAGTGGCTCCTACGAGTTATGTGTATCGAGGGTCTCAATTTCCGATATGAGTTCTGACTCTCGGATAGTGAGCAAGATATGCTGTTGCATAAAATCGTAATAGTGAAATCAGATAAAAAAATATCAGATCGATCAGTGGAAGAATTGTATACACTTGCTGAGTCATACTACTGAGAAGAAAAAATGGTACTGATCGGCACTTGGAGTCCAGAGAAGCAAAATATTATCCGTCGTCTCGAGTATGAGCTTGCTGTCGTTGAACTCATGGGGTTCAATGGATATTTTTGTATTGTGGCGGACTTCATCCGTTATGGTAAGATGAACTGAGTACCAGTCGGGCCGGGTCGTGGATCCGCAGCAGGAGCTATACTCGCCTATCTCTCGGGGATCACAGATATCGATCCACTCAAGTATGGACTCCTGTTTGAGAGATTTCTCAACCCTGCTCGCGTCTCGATGCCAGATATCGATGTCGACTTCTCTGATGAGGGACGGGATCAGGTACTCGTCTATGTCAGAGCCAAATATGGAGCCGATCGCGTGACTCAGGTATGTACATTTGGTACTCTGGCCGCTCGTGCAGCGGTGAAGGATGCGGGACGAGCCCTCGGTGTACCATTCGAAGAGATGAATATATTCGCCAAGCTCATCCCTGCTCGTCCTGGTATTACTTTGCGTCAGGCCCTCGAGGAGTCTAGCGAATTCAAAAAAGTCTACGAAGATGGCGGAGTCTATACCAAAGTGATCGATGCCGCGATCCGACTCGAGTGAACCGTCCGACAGCTCGGAGTTCATGCGTGTGCCGTGATCATCGCTCCTGAGCCGATGACCAATTTTTGTCCCCTGCAACCACCTCCCAAGGATCCGACGACCACCGTGACGCAGTTCTCTGCTCATCCACTCGAGGCATTAGGACTCCTCAAGATGGATTTCCTCGGACTCCGCAATCTCGCTATATTGGATCGAGCCGTACGGATCGTACGAGATGAACATGGTGTGTCTGTTGATCTTTTGAAGATCGACTTTGAAGATTCGAAAGTCTTGGCTCTTTTTGGTGAGGGGGATATGACCGGAGTATTCCAGTTCGAGTCGGATGGGATGCGCAGATATCTCAAGGAGCTCAAGCCGTCCAGTTTCGAAGATCTCATCGCGATGGTATCCCTCTACCGCCCTGGACCACTTGCCTATATCCCAGAGTTCATCGATCGCAAGTTCGGTCGCAAGATCGTCGAGTATCCACATCCATCTCTCGAGGCCATCTTGAAGCCAACATACGGGATCGCGGTCTATCAGGAACAGATCATGCAGCTGGTACAGGCGTTCGCCTGATTCTCTCTCGGTGAGGCAGATATCCTCAGACGAGCCATCGGCAAAAAGAAACTCGATCTCCTCATGGAGCAGAGGGACAAGTTCATCGGAGCGGCCCACGAGCAAGGACACAAGGAGGATCTCGCAATATATATATTCGATGAGATCATCGAGCCATTTGCTGGATATGGATTCAACAAGTCGCACGCCGCCTGCTACTCGATGATCGCATACCAGACTGCCTATATGAAGACGTATTATCCGACGGAGTTCATGGTAGCACTGATGGTATCGGATGAAGAGGATATGGATCGTATCCGTATGGAGATCGGTGAGGCAACAGCGAAGTGAGTACGGATACTCCCGCCAGATATCAACCAATCTCGCAAGCACTTCACCTATGTAGATCAGGCGACGATACGGTTTGGCCTGACGGCCATCAAGGGTCTTGGCGAAGGTCCTATCACAACTATTCGCAATAGAATAAAAGAATCTAAATTTACTAGTATCGACGATCTCATCGAGCGTACTGGAGGTGACGTGATCAACAAGAAGTCACTCGAGTCACTCATCTACTCTGGAGCCCTCGATGACTTCGGTGAACGCAACAGTCTCCTCGCGAGTATAGTCAAGATGACGGCTTATCTCAAGGAGATCGAGTCCAAAAGAGAAACCTCACAGATGGGACTCTTTGATTGACTCAGTGCTGACACTCATGCTGGAGTACACTTTGAACTCGAACGATCCAAGACTGAGATGACATTCGAAGAGCGGATGAAGTGAGAAAAGGCGATGATCGGGTATCCAGTCTCTGGTCATCCGCTCGATGGGACTCATGAGTTCATCAGATCCAAGTCCAAGAATATCGGTAAGATATACGAGTGGCTCGAGAAGCGATCAAGTCGAGATCAAGCGCCAGATACGAGTGAGATAGATACTGAAAAAGAAACTGAAATAGAAGGAGAAATCCAAACCCAGTCAGTGGAACCAAATAATGATTTCCCTATTGAGCTGGGAATGCCGAGTCAAGCTGAGATACTCCAGCATATGGAGGTAGAAAAAGAAGATGAAACCGTGAATGCGACCGTCATCGGACTCGTGACAGGTATCCGCAAGATACAGACCAAGACAGGTGGGATGATGCTGATGGCGACGATGGAGAGTGCGGGATTTGACCTGCGTCTGGTGATATTCTCCCGTGACTATGACGCCTATGTGAGTAAGATAGAGGAGGATCGTATCCTCATCATCGACGGGCGGGCCAAGTATGATACTGAGCGAGACGAGATATCTATATCGCCAGGAGCCTGATTCGCCAAAAAGTGATCCGTAAAAGATGCTATCAAGTCATTCTCGATATCACAGTTCCGCGACTTCGCAGGCGTACAGGATCCGAAGGTCAAATCAAGAGATGGAGAGACGCAATCAATATCACCAGATATCCCAGTGCAGCATATCGTACAAGACAATTCGAACTACTATATCGATATCCCTCCCTACTGGACCAAGGATGATCTGCTGGATCTCAAGGACTATCTCGCGACTCTCGAGGTCGGACTCATCCCTGTGTGGATCCGAGTCAGTGGTATAGAGAAAAATACGAAGTTCACCATAGAGGATGTCGAGAGGCTCGCAGAGTGGGTGAAGATGAAGAATGTATAAAAAAAGAGGCTCGCAATCGAGCCTCAGATTTACCAATTGAGAATATACCACTGTATGAATACACAGTATGGTCCCATTTAGTAGGTGAAATCATATATAGCCCTTATACTTGAGGACTTGCTCTAAAGACATTCCTGCGAGTTCTTTGATTTCTTGTCCTCCAGCATTGGACCATCTTGTGGAATGAGGAGAGTCCCACTGCTTTATGCCAGTTCTACTACCATTTACCCACAACCATCCATCATGATGGATGGTTACTTTGATTCTTCCAAAGTAATTTTCAAACCGATTAGCCATGATAAACTCCTAAAAAATTGATTGGCAAAACCACTATACCACACACACAGACCATCTGTCAAATTATCTTTTGCTTTTTTAGCAAATCATCTCACTTTAGTGAGATGAAAAATATGTATTTATATTATCTTTATAGACTTTTTTATTTTTTTATTTGCTTTCTATCCCTCCATCCCTATACTCAGATCACAATTTCTTTTTCCCGAGGAGCATATATACCTATATAGATCGCTTCTCCCCATATCTGGAGCTATTTACTACCTGTTTTCCATACTGTATTGGAGACTATCCCTCTGTAAATATTTTCTCGAATAGCAAAAGAAAATAGAGAGTTACTCTCGCTATCCGCAACAGAGACCTACACACCGTCATAGGGCTTCCCTACTCGTTCCATCGGTACCTGGTTTCATGTGTATATCATCGTTACTCACATATTTCCGATATTCGGATATTGTACTTTACTTTTTTTCCTGCGATATTCATCAAGGGATAACCCATTTTTTCTATGCTTTTCTCTGACCTAGCACTCCGTGCTGAGATCGTCACCGCTGTTGCCAAGCTCGGCTATACTGAGCCTACTGAGGTCCAGGCTGCTGTCATCCCAGTCGCCCTCGAGAACAAGAACATCATCGTCCAATCCAATACTGGATCTGGTAAGACTGCTGCGTTCGTCATCCCTGCCCTCAATCGTATCGATCCTCGTCTCCGCAAGCCACAGATCCTCATCCTCGAACCAACTCGTGAGCTCGCTATGCAGACTCGTGAGGAGGTCGTCAATATCTCTCGAGATATGCGTATGGGATCTCTCGCGGTGTTCGGCGGATTCCCTATCCGTCGCCAGATCGAGCAGCTCCGTGACGGACCACAGGTCATCGTCGCGACTCCAGGTCGTCTCATGGATATGATCGAGCGTCGTGCTATCGACCTCTCTGCTATCTCTATGCTCGTCATCGATGAGGTGGATCAGATGATGGATATGGGATTCTCTCGAGCGGTTGTCGAGATCTGGGAGCAACTCCAGTCACTCGAGCAGGTCATGACGTTCTCAGCGACATATACTCGCGAGATCACGAGCCTGATCGATGACAATATGAAGGGTGGATATGAGTCACTCATCCTCTCGAAGACACCTACAGTAGACACAATCGATCATGTATTCATGCGTGTTGGATCTCGTGACAAGTACCCACTTCTCAAGCGCACACTCGAGAGATTCCCTGATCACAAAGTGATCATATTCACCGCTCGCAAACATGAGACCGAGGAACTCGAGAGATACCTCCACCGTGATGGATTCTCAGCAGCATATATCAACGGAGATATGATGCAACGAGATCGAGTACGAGCTATCGAGGCGTTCAAGGCTGGTAAAGTCCGAATATTCATCGGTACGGATGTCGCATCTCGAGGACTCAATCTCAACAATATCGGACTCGTAGTGAACTACCATGTCCCACACGATCCAGAGGCATATATCCATCGTATCGGTCGTACTGGTCGAGCGGGTGCTGATGGTCATGCGATCATGTTCGTCTCGTCTGAGGAGGCTCGCCAGCTCCAGCGTATCGAGCGTATGCATCGTATCGAGATCAACGAGGTCGATGTCGAGGGTGTAGTTATCCCTAGGCAAAAGGATACTCGTCCACCTCGCTCGAGTAGTGGATCAGGAGGAGGATATCGAGGAAATGGAGGCGGAGGTGGTGGAGGCTACCGTGGTGGATCATCATCAGGTTCTGGTGGTGGGTACCGTGGAGGGTCTAGTTCTGGAGGATCAGGAGGTGGATACCGTGGTGGATCGTCTGGATCATCTTCGGGTGGATCAGGAGGATACGATGGCAAGAGCCGAGAGGGTGGATCGTCATCAGGAGGATACTCATCTCCTCGTCGTGATGACAACGGAGGTGGAGGATACCGAGGAGGATCGTCCGCAGGTTCTAGTGGTGGATACCAGGGTGGACAAGGTGGTGGATCTGGATACCGTGGTTCTCAGGGTGGAGGCAATGGAGGTCACTCATTCGGTGATAGTGGATCATCTGCTGGATACCGCGAGCCACGACCATCTCAGTCTCGAGGAGATGCATCTCACCATGCACACTCTCAGCGAGGTGAATAATTCATTCATATACAAAAAGAACTCCGAAAGGAGTTCTTTTTTATTATCATTGGAATTGCACTATCAGATATTCTTTCCTCTGAGTCAATATAAATTAGCTATAAATTTTCATATATTTTTTTCTCTTGCGTGATTGTATTTTTCACTCCTTCCTCAGAATAGCTGAGAAGTGCTTTGTGCGAGGATTTCTATTGAGTCTATTGATGAATGCTCATATTTTTCTTGGAGATGTTTCGTTTTTGAGATCGATGTAATCGAGAAACTTTTTGTGTAAGTGTATAAGGTGTATATCTCCGTGATCTACAGGACAGAAAGTATCACCAAAGGTATCATTTGTAATTATGTGTACCTCATGAATAACGTCTTTCCATCCAATAAAAGGAAAAAAAAGATTCCAATCTATACGACGACCTCATCGTATTAGATGGATATCACCCATATCACCTTTTATTGGAATTGCATTACCAGTTATGCTTCCCTCTGAGCCAAGATTAGTGAGCAATAAATTTGCATATCTTGCTACGGTTCCATGTGTCACAAGAATATCCATCGACTCTTCGGGAGAAGAAATGACTCTCCAGAGGAGTTCCCAGAGTTCAATTGGCTGATCTAGAAGGAATTTTGACAGGAAATCATGCCTATTCAGATCGGTATGCTTTGATGGATTCTGTAGGGCTTTTGTGGCTATGACATTCGCAGAAGGAATGGAGTGGTCGACATGATGGTATATCTCTGTACTGATGATCTCTGCTGTTTTCACGGCTCGTAGGAGGGGACTTGAGAGTATAGACATATATAATCCACGGAATTTTTCTCATTTCTTCCTCGAATCTTCTATTCATACTTCTGTAAGGTCTTCATCAGGTCTTCCTGGTTGTCAGGGTATTAAATCAGATGGTGTCTGGCCATGTAATGTTACAAATACCACTTTCATGAGATCAGCTACTTCTATAAGGTGGAATTGGAGATCCTTGATGGTCAGAGCAAGCCTACTCTGTTCGCCAATATCTTCACTGGTACGATATTGCAAGTATTGTTTCTCGATATTATCGATATCATCCATGATTGTAGTCCATGACTGTATATATGGAGCATAGAGTGTCTCACGATATGGTGATATCTGAGTGTCTTGATCTGTATGAATTTGTTTTTTTCCTATTTTGCCATCTGCCATGGCCTGGAGAAATATACCTAGAATAATACTATCCAGAGATCCACCCCTTGTCCAGTATTGCATGGTCTGATCTATTGCCATGAGTTGTCTAGATCAATAGAGTGTCTCATATAATCGTATGATTGCATATACTCGTCCCTCTATAGGTATATGCCTCTTACTGAGTCCAGTTGGATATCCGAGTCCATTCATCGTCTCGTCACGAGAGAGCAGTATCATTTTCACTATATCGAGTACTCTACGATTGATCCGTCATCATAGGATATGATCGATCTGCTGTGGGATGTCTTGTGTTTGGATATTTGTATTGCCAGCATACTCTAGTGTGACGAGCCTACAGATATCTATGGCCTGCAATAGGTTATCGATATACTCTTGATCTCATATAGACTCATGCGATATGTTAGGGTCCATGACTCGCATTACAATTTCTATAAAACCTCTATAGTTATTTTGCCCTGATGTAATTATTTTCATTTTTTCTACTTTTTCTTCAATGAATTTTATTGCATCAATAATTTTATGCTGATTCATACAGAATTCTATTTCCTTTCTTTCAATGTATATATCTATTATTTTTTGGATGATATTTTTCCAATGATGCTCTGCAATCTGATTGGCTGATTCCATGCTCCCGAGATCTATAAGTACGCAATAGGTTCTTGTTCTATCAAACGGTCTTACGATAGTATATCGTAAGACCGTTTTTGATGGATCTCGCAGTGTATCTATCTCAGATGCATCGATACGATGTTGTGTGATTATTTCTCCACTATCATCTGATATGATAAGAAGTCGAATGAGTCCAAAGGCCGCCTCAAATGTATCTAATATTTTTTCAGAAGTACTTTTGTTATTGAGACTTTCTTTGAGATGTGCTGTGTGCTGTAGTCGTTTTTGAATCCATGTATTACTCTCTAGTTGAATATAGTCATGAATCAAGTGCATAAAAGCTGGACTACATGTCTCTTCTGGACTCATTCCAGGACGTATATAGTGTAGGAATGTACTAATTATTTCTCTCCAATACGGAACCCCTATCGTATCATCTTCTATACATCTCTGAGCCAGTTCTACTGCAGTATAAAAATATTTTTCGCGATCTTCCCGGGAATCCTTGCTGTATATTGTTAGAGCAAGGAGAGTTGTTATCTTTTCGAGTTGTCTTTCACATGTACCAACATATATGAGTGATGTTTCTAATTCTGCT
>JANNYQ010000031.1:0-2229 GCA_031410215.1 Candidatus Altimarinota bacterium
AAGAGTGGTTTTTTGCCAGTTGCATTGGTCTGATGATACCTCTCGATCTCATGGATAAATCCAAAAACCCGATCCTCTCATTTTTGTCTGACGGAACAAGTATTGGAGATGACAATATCAGAGAGCACTGGATCGAGCACCTTGCGGAGTCCTGCCGAGCGGAGGATCATATCGATCTTCTCACTATCAGCATAATTCATCTGACAGCCAAATGTTTTGATATAGTAGGTTTTGAGCATAAATAGTTTTGCACCGAAGTGTGTGCCTGAGTGTATACGGAAATCGATTTTTGTCCAATGATGCTCTGCATACACTATGTGAACAAACCGTGAAGAAAACTCACACAAGGAGATTGAAAAATAAAATGAGAGTCTTATAATATGTCCATCGAATTAGCGATACAAATACCCATATCGTGATCAGCAAGCCAATACTTCGGAGTACAGATTGTATACACATACTAACCACCCACAACATATGGTATCAGGAGAACAGTTCGTAGCCATAGATATCGGTAGCAACAAGATCAAAGCCATCATCGGTGAGTGGAATGATCGCAAAGAACTCCGTATCCTCGGAGTCGGAGTCTCTGACTCTCAGGGAATTCGCAAGGGCAATATCCTCGATATGGAGGCATTCAAGATGAATCTCGATGCAGCACTCGGTGAGGCTGAGAAGATGACTGGAGAACAGTTCTCTCACGTGTGTCTCGGGCTCTCGGGTATCCACATCGATATCGCGGGTCGTGGAGCGATCGTCCCAGTTGCTGGGATCGAGGTCACAGAGGAAGACGTCAATCGGGCACTCGATATGTGTCAAAATGGGCTCGATACGATGAATCGTACGGTTCTCAAAGTAGTACCAGAGAGCTTTGGACTCGATCTCGAGAGTGGTATCAAAAACCCTGTCGGAATGAGTGGAAAAAAACTCGAAGTCAGAGCTCATATCGTATCTATCGGATCCAATGTACTCGCTAATATCAAAAAGTGAGTCCTCGATGTCGGTGTGGAGATCATGGATATCTACCCAAATATCCTCGCGGTCGGTGAAGCAACTCTGACTAAGCGTCAAAAAGAGCTCGGAGTCGTCGTCGTCGATATGGGATCGAGCTCGACCAATGTGGCAGTATACGAGGAATGAGCTCTCATATACGCTGGAGTCCTCCCGATCGGTGGTGAGCATGTCACATCAGATCTCGCACTCGGACTCCGTATCTCGATCGATACAGCTGAGCAGCTGAAGCTAAACTACGGAGATCTCACGATCCGTGAAGGTAAGGCAACGGATGAAGAGGTCGACCTCTCGAAGATCTCGAACTCGGAATCGATGAGTATCTCTCGCAAGTTCATGAATGAGATCATCCAGGCTCGCTATGAAGAGGTATTCCACCATATCGTGATGGAGCTGAAAAAAGTAGGCAGAGACGGTATGCTCCCAGAGGGGATAGTCATCACGGGTGGGGCTGCGAAGATGCGAGGACTCGTAGATCTCGCTCGTACCTATATGCGTCTCCCGGCGAGTATCGGAGTGCCTGACATGGTCGACTGAGTGAGTGGTACATCTATATCAGACCCGATCTACTCGAGTGTCGTCGGCAATCTCCTCCTGATACAAAAATACGGAACTGCAAAAAGACCATTCAAGGTCAACTTCTCCCTCGGAGGCGTATTCGGCTCACTGAAAAACATCTTCAAAAAGATGATTCCATAAACTCACTTCCCCGTCTCATTTTCTATCAAATTCCCAAGTCGCCTGTTCTAAATCTCTAATATCTCTCCCATGACTGTTCCAAACGCTGCTGAAGATCGTCTCAAAAAACTCCTCCGAACCAATGTAACTCCTCAGACTGCCGTTGCTCAGCCATCGCATGTCGAGGTCAACGTCGGCTATATATCTCCAATTGCCAATATCAAGGTCGTCGGTATCGGTGGTGGTGGTAACAATGCCGTCAACCGTATGATCGACTCAGGAATCGAGGGGATCGAGTTCATCGCGATAAATACTGATGCTCAAGCACTATTCACATCCAAGGCTCAAACTCGTATCAATATCGGACGAGCAACGACTCGTGGACTCGGTGCTGGAGCAAATCCTGAAATGGGAAAGAAAGCCGCAGAAGAATCGAGTGAAGAACTCAAACAGATGCTTACTGGTGCTGATATGGTATTTATTACCTGCGGTCTTGGTGGTGGAACTGGAACGGGTGCTGCACCGATCATCGCTGAAATC
>JANNYQ010000032.1:0-2603 GCA_031410215.1 Candidatus Altimarinota bacterium
CACTGACATCATTCCAGAGGAAAAAAAAGTAGAGGTGACAGCAAAAGACATGAGTACTCCTACCAAGGCACCTACACCAAATAGCAATACTATAAATTGGGTAAGGCTATGATCTGTCGAATATATCCTCGAAGTTGCCCAAAAACTGACTCACGCAATTGCCCTATTGAGAACAGATCAATATAGTAAAGCATCTCAGCATATCGAAAAATATATTGCAAATATCTCTTCTGCTGATCCTCAATACGCACTCGTAGCTCTATGAGACCTCAAGGAGAGGCTTGATGTTTTCTTATGAGCAAGTACATCAAAGAAGCTAAATGATGCCACTCATCTCTATGCTCCCCCATCAGAATGAGTATATGCCTGGTTCAGGGATTCTCAATATATAGGTGCCCAGAGATGATATATCAAGGAACTCAATGCTCGTAAGTATATTCTACCACTCCTGACTAGGAATGATGCTCTCATTGCAAAAGCCCTATCTCATATTGCCGATGTGAGCAATGAGATAGAGCAGGAATTACACGCCATGCAGTGAGATCTCCAGGCACTCGCAGAGGCTGTCTCTTATAATACAATATATACTAAATATTTCGGTAAACTAGATGATAATATCATATGGATACTTTGCAAGTGGGATATGCTAGATCCACTATTGGGAACCATGGTTGCTGAATATTTCAAGTGAAAAAAAGAGATATCTGTAGAACAAATATCTCCTGAACTCGAGGAGCTCCTCTATATCAATCTCATCTATTGGAATAAAACTCCTAATCCCCCCAAATAGGTCATATTATCTCCCACGTGCCGCGGCTCGTCCGGGTCTCTGCTTGAGCTGAGGATTGGATCCTCCTGCTGGTCACTTGCCGAACTTGCTCCCACCGCCGAATCCTGCATTCCCGAACTTAGATACTTTCTGTGCTACATGTGGGATTTTGCTTGTTTCTGCGAACTCCTCTTCATTATCGAGATCTGTGTCTGTATTGGTAGTTGTCATATATTGATTGAGTTAGGATGGGAGGATTATAATCAGGCTCTATTTTTTTGCAAGATTATATCGCATATATTCTCTATGCTCGACCTGCTCGTCACTTTGCCTTGTATAGGCGAGATCCTCATTTACCGTATTTGCTTTTTCACTGAGGTCAGATACGACTACGACTGAGACTGATGATATCCTCTGAGAATGCTGGTTCTTCATCGAGACCGAGATGTGGAGGGAGTGCTGGGCGGTGTGACATGGGAAATATAATAAGATGTTGAGAGTATATAGAGAAATTGATAAAAACGAAACTAAAGATCTCTATACTTTTGTATTTGTATCCGAAATAAGATATAATACCGACAGAAAAATAATGAATTAAATATGAAACAAACACCATCATCAGCAGAGATCATACATATCAGCACTCCACATGATATACAAGAAGTATATGGTAAAGAAGCATTCAAAGCATATATTGTAAAAGAAACTAAAAAAGGACTTCAAATACAGTTTAAAAGTACTCCACATAAAATGAGTAAGGTATGGGATACAATTATCTGAAAGATCACTGTAAATAAAAAAATAAATCTTGGGCAAATGCTCAGGAATTATGCGAATACAAAAAGTAAGCCTGAAGATAGGAAAGCAATATTTCATATATTATTCGATATTGCTATGACGGATGTACAAGAGAATATTGTTATGACCGAAGAGGTAGCTATGATCGGTATAGCTATGATGCTCAAGGATGATCTCGAAGATAGCAATTCGATGAGTATCGTACACATGATGCACGATCGTGCAATCTGAACTTTGTCACCTATACTAGAACAACCATTACAACAAACTAAAACAGCATAAAAAAATCCTCTCCCGAGTACTCTAGAGAGGATTTTTTTATTGAGAGTATATGATGGAGTAGCCTTGTACGAGATATTCTTTTAGACGAGTAGTCGCCCATTGACGGAAATGAGTCGCACGAGTAGAGTTCACGCGGTAGCCCACTGAAATAATGGCATCAAGATTGTAGTATTCAATCTGACGAGTTATCTCTTTCCCGCTTTCGATTTGAACTGTTGCATTTTTTGCAACATTTTGCTCCTGGACTAGTTCACCAGAGGAAAATATCGATCTAAAGTGACGAGAAATTACTGACTTATCACGACCAAAAAATTCTGCAATCTGATTGAGTGTCAGCCAAAGTGTTTCATTCTGAAAGTTGACCTGAACTTCGGTATGGTTGTCAGGAGATATATATATATGATGATCTGATTCTCTATTTTCATATAATCTAATTATTGTATATAAATACATTACATACAATTGGATATAATTGCAATTTTTTGTATGGGAAAATGATGAAAAAAACTATAGGAAGGATAAATGCTATCCCTGTTCCTTCCTGAGAATCCGCCTCACACTCTCCATAGGAGCTGAGAATCCTCGATATATCAGTATCCATGAGGCAAGAGTGGATGGTACGAGGGTATGGAGCATAGGGAACTGTGGATCGATCATCTGATGGAACTCACAGATCGAGCGGATGAGTGCTATCTTGTCTCGCATCAGGGGTGATATATGGATACTCATATTCTCAGGATCGAGTGCCCATATA
>JANNYQ010000033.1:0-5914 GCA_031410215.1 Candidatus Altimarinota bacterium
GAGACAATCGGATATCTACCACCTCTTCACCAGTCGAATAGTCTCCCATTCCTCCACCCCGGTGTATCTGGAGAATATCGAGAAGAGGAGAGTGTATTCATCTCATTCGGTCGAGTACATCCTGCTACTGCCGAAGCATTCGATATCCCAGCGGATACTCTCTACTGGGAAGCAGACATCGGACTTCTCTTATCCCATTTTGACTTAAAAGAAACCCGAGTCGCCCCAATATCTCGGTTCCAGTCGATCCCTCGTGAACTGAGCTTCGTCATGGATGAGCTCGTACATACAGGTCCGATAGCACTGACGATCGAGTCACACCATCCATGGATATCAGGAGTAACAGTCGGATCGATCTACCGTGATGAGACTCGTCTCGGATCAGGCAAAAAAAGTGTCAACTTTGTATTCTCGCTCACGAGCCACGAACACACGATATCTGATGATGAAGCACTAAAGCTCCAGAATGAAATCATAGAAACTATGAAGCAAAAAGGATGCGAAATACGTAGCTAAATATTCTAATCACTCTTCATATTGAATCCTACAACTCCCACATCTCTAGACTATACAAGGTCTGATCAACTTGCGAATGAGATCATCAATTCGATGGTGGGGTACTTCTGAGAAAATAAAAGAGAAATAATACAAAAAACAATCTGGGATACTTATATATTTGCTCGTGAGGCTCATGCTACACAGATCCGCAAAAGTGGTGAGCCTTACATACAACATCCGCTTGAGGCCGCCAAGTTGCTCATCAGACTCAATCCCGATCTTGTCACCGTCCAATCATGTATCCTCCATGATGTGATCGAAGATACTCCCCAGACAGAGGCAGATATCGAGCGTCTTTTTGGTAGGAGTGTCGCCGAGATATGCCAGTGACTATCCAAGCTATCGAATATCAAATACAGATGAGAAGAACGTACTATCGAATCACTCCGCAAGATGCTCCTTGCTATGGTGAGTGATCTCAGGGTCATCATGGTCAAGCTCGCTGATCGTCTGCACAATATGCAGACTCTCGATCATCATCCAGATCCAGCCAAACGTGAGCGTATAGCACTTGAGACACTCAATATCTATGCTCCGATCGCAGATCGTCTCGGTATATTCGAGTTCAAGGAGGCCCTCGAAACGGAGTGCTTTCGTATACTTTACCCCGTTGAGTTCACCCGTATCACCACAGAGCTCGTGAGTCTGCGTGAGCAACAGGATTTTTTCATGCACAAGGCCAAGGAGGTCATCAAGTCTGTTATCTCTGAAGAGGTGCCAATCCTCGATATCTCGTATCGTATCAAGGCTCCGTTTTCTATTTATCGCAAGCTCTCTCGCAAAGAATACTCCTATACCCATACGGGAGACCTATATGATCTGTTTGCGATACGTATAATCACGGATGATGTGAGACATTGCTATGAAATCCTGGGGGTTCTACACAATGTATTCGTCCCGATGCCAAAGCGGTTCAAGGACTATATCGCTCTCCCAAAAGAGAATGGATATCAATCACTCCACACGACCGTCGTCTGACTATTCCCTGATCTCCGCTCTCAGCCTACCGAGATCCAGATACGTACCGTCGAGATGCATCGTCAAGCAGAGGTCTGAGTTGCGGCTCATTTTGAATACTCAGAATCTGGTAGGAGTCAAAAATCCAAAGATAGCTACTGGGTACAGACCATCAAATGAATTGTCGATGCAGACCAGGGAGGAGGTGAGTTCATGCACGAGATGAAGATGAATGTGTTCGAGGATCAGATCTTCGTATTCACGCCTCGCGGAGATATCATTACACTACCGAAAGGTTCGACCCCGATCGACTTTGCATATTCTATTCACTCTAATCTTGGAAATACTGTCACGATTGCCAAGGTCAATGGTCGAGTCATACCACTCGATTACCAGCTCCACAACGGAGAGAGTATCGAGATCATCACGGACAAGGATCGCAAACCCAAGCCGATTTGGCTCTCTTTTGTGGCTACTGCCAAGGCTCGAGAATATATCCGACAGTTTATCAATAGAGAGGAACGGTCATTTTTCATAGAAAAAGGGCGTACAATACTCAACTCCTATCTCAATAAAAACTATGCCCACGGACTCGACAAAGAGCTCAGCATCCTTCGCAATGTCGATGGCCATGACCTCGATATGAAGGATCGAGAAGACATCCTCGTCCAGCTCGGTAACCTCTCTCGTAAACCAACCAGCATACTCCGAGTGATCCATGATGACATCATTCATACGGAGCTAGGAGAACGAAAGGCAGATGAGAAAAATGGAAATGGGAAGAAAAAAGATATAGACAAAAAAACAAATGGAACCCCAGATGGAGTCTATGTAATAATCGGAAAAGCTCGGGATATCCCATACAAGATTGCCAAGTGCTGTGAGCCGACACCTATAGATCGCAAGATCGTTGGGGCGATCGGACAGGGGATCATCACGATCCATCGAGTCGACTGTGAGAACGTCAGAAAAGTGGAACTCGAGCGACGGATGCTCGCGAAGTGGAGCGATGACAATGGGAAAAATGGTATCGCATTCGAGGTGGAGTGTATATTTCGAGACAAGCGAGGGCTCCTCATGGAGGTCACGACACTCCTCTACGGGATGGGACTCTCCGTACGATCTGTGACTACGGAGGATATCGGGTCGGGTCGGGTACGAGACACATTCATGCTCGAGTATAGTGAAGATGACTACTATATCTATGATCGTCTCGAGGCTCGGCTTCGATTTGATATAGAGGAGATCGTCGATATGCGACTTATCTCGATGAACTAGTTGAAGACAGTATATTGCTCGTACCACCGAAGGCGTCAAATGCACCAAATGGGTAGGCAGCACCAACTCCAATGAGGATCATACCAGTGAGTACTATCACATTCATAGTATTACCGAGATAGGTGTTTGCCCAACTCCACTCTCAGGTGATATCATATATGCGGAATCTGTAGTATATGACAATCGTACCAAGTGCGATGAAAATAAGTCCAATGAGAAATTGCATAGAGAAAAACTAAAAAATCTATACACATAGTATAGATTTTTGCTATATTGCAACAATAGCAGAGAAAATGGTTGAGAATGAGGGATTCAGATTCTTATCTCTCAATACTTTTAGAATCTAACCAGTAAAAAATCTACTTTTGAAAAAGTAGATTTGACGTGACGAATGGTTGGGAATGAGGGATTCGAACCCCCGATGGGGGATTCAGAGTCCCCTGCCTTACCACTTGGCGAATTCCCAGAATGTACTCCAACTCTACGGCAAGCCACCTCACATGGCGAATTCCCAATGTATGAGCGAGAGGGATTGTATCGAAAGGGAACAATTTTGCAAATTTTTTTGAGAATAAGAAAATCCCATCGATTTTTCGGTGGGATTTTTGCTAGTGTTGATCTAGAAGTACACAGACATCGCTGCTGCATTGACTGACTCCTGGAAGATATTTACCCAAGCAGTGACCATGAGGGCCATCATGAGGAACGATACCATGTGACCACGACGAGCGAGGTATTCACGAGAAGGGGCGAGGTGCTTTTCCATATTTGTATTAGTAAGAGATAAAGTAAATATACTCTAGCATATCTTTTTATATAAAGCAAATTTCTGATGAGTTCTTTTTGCCTTTTCTGACTTTTTGGGTATCTTGTGGCTTGTAATTCGAGTATTGAGAACCAAAAAAATATGTCAAAACCTATCTCCATCCGCAATTTTTGTATCATTGCCCATATCGATCACGGCAAGTCGACCCTCGCTGATCGTCTCATGGAGATCACCGGTACGCTCCAAAAGCGTGAGATGCAGTCGCAAACTCTCGATCAGATGGATCTCGAGCGTGAGCGAGGTATCACGATCAAGCTCACTCCTGTACGTATGGAGTGGAAATGAGTCGAACTCAATCTCATCGATACTCCAGGCCATGTCGACTTCCAATATGAGGTATCTCGTTCTCTCGCATCAGTCGAGGGTGCGATTCTCGTCGTAGATGCAACACAGGGAATCGAGGCACAGACTCTGTCGAATGTGTATCTCGCCATGGAGAATGATCTCACTATCATACCAGTACTGAACAAGATCGATCTCCCATCTTCAGATGTCGAGCGAGTGAGCGAAGAGGTGATGAATCTACTCGGCTGCAAGAGAGAGGATATTATCCCCGTATCAGCAAAAACAGGAGCGAATGTCGAGGCAATTCTCGAAGAAGTCATCAGACTCATCCCAGAACCGAAAAAACTCGATCGAGACTCCAACCTCGTCACAGAGTATGGAGAGGCAGATCCGAAGTCTGGAGTCACCAAAGCACTCATATTCGACTCACAATACGATCCATACAAGGGGGTTGTGGTATATCTCAAGCTATTCTCTGGAGATATCCGCAAGTGAGACAAGCTCGAATTCATCAATACTGGAGCCAAGATTGAGGCACTCGAGGTTGGATGTTTTCGTCCCAAATATTCTCCTACAGAGGCACTCTATGAAGGAGAGATCGGATATGTGGTGACAGGTTTGAAGTCTATTGCCGAGGCTCGCGTCGGTGATACGGTATTCGCAGGAGCACCCGAGTACAAAAACCCTATCAAGGGATTCAAAAAAATCACTCCCTATATCTACGCTGGAATATTTCCAGTTGAGACTGACGAATATCCGAAGATGAAAGACGCGATGGAAAAGCTCATGCTCAATGACTCGTCGCTCGTCGCAGAACACGAGGCATCTCCTGCATTGGGATATGGGTTTCGTTGCGGATTCCTCGGACTGCTGCATCTCGATATAGTCAAGGAGCGACTCTGGCGAGAGTACGATATGGACGTCATCATCACGAGTCCGCAGGTCACCTACAAGCTCCTCATCGGAGGTGACAAGGTCGCACTCTATCCACGAGCAAGAGGAGAGCTCATCGAGTACGGTGGTCGTGAGTGTACGTATCTCTATATCTCCAATCCTGAGGATGTACCCAAGCCTGGTACTTATATTCATATCGAGGAGCCGATTGCTCGAGTCGAGATGATCACCCCGAATGAATATATCGGGAACCTGATGGGACTTGCTCAAGAGCGTCGAGGCGTATTCAAAAACCAAACCAATCTGGATGCCAATCGTGTCATCCTCCACTATGAGATCCCGATGAGTGAGCTCGTCGGAGACTATTATGATGATCTCAAGTCGCTCTCCTCAGGATACGCAAGTCTCCACTATGAGCCGATCGGATACAAGCAAGATGATATAGTCAAGATGGATATCCGTGTTGCTGGTGATATTGTCGAGGCATTCTCGATGATGGTACATCGGACTCGAGCGAGATATCTTGGTGGACGTATATGTGCCAAGCTCAAAGAAAATATCCCAAAAGCTCAATTTGCGATTGCAATCCAGGCAGTCGTCGGCGTCGATGTCGTCGCTCGTGAGGATCTCTCAGCACTCCGCAAAGACGTGACAGCGAAGCTGTATGGAGGTGATATCACTCGCAAAAGAAAACTCCTAGAAAAACAAAAAGAAGGAAAGAAAAAGATGAAACAATTTGGACGAGTTTCTATCCCAAGTGAAACATTCGTGAACATATTGAAAAAGTAAAATGCTATTATATTTTTTGCAAAAAATATAAATCTGAATAGATTGGAGTTATGGATACTCTCATCACAACTGTGGCAAATTTCTGGAACAAAGATGCAACAATCATACTTCTCCTCATAACTATTATAGTAGTAGAGATCCTTGCTATAGCAGTGAAAAGATCTATGAAGCGACGAATCTGGGCAACAGGCAAAGATATATCACTCGATACTGAGAATCCCGAATACTATCTCGAATATTACCGCAAAGGGCAGATTATTGATATCTTCCGTGTTGCAACTATTTTCGTTACTTTGGGAGTACTTCTGGCAACTCGAACTACTATCG
>JANNYQ010000034.1:0-23026 GCA_031410215.1 Candidatus Altimarinota bacterium
CGCGCAAAGGTATGAATAGTTTAAAAAAAAATAGGTAGTCTTTTCTTTTTTAAAAGCAAAAGAAATGTCTTTTACGTAAATCCAAAAAACTCTCTATCGGTTCTCATGAAATCACTGTCGCCGCAGCCTATAGTGGATCCACTGATATACTCTGGACTCGCATATTATCAGCCGAAGTGGATAATATCACAAAAGCAAAAAAATCCAAAAAAATAAAAACCAAGAAAGCTCCGAAAACTGATATAAAAAAAGAAATAAAACCAACTCTTGTCTCACTCCCAGAGACGGAGCAAATCCCAAAAGATGATATCCCATATACGACGATAGCTCTCCTCTGAGGGATCATACCGCTTGCTCTGCTCAGGAGATTTCTCACAGGAGTGATATAATACACGCCGAAGTCAATACAAATTGACTTGATTTCTCACAGTCTCGGACTATACTCGTATCAGTTCTCTCTTCTCTCGTGCATCTGGTCGGTATTTTTCTCTACAATTTACCGCATCCAAGAGCGGGTGCCATAGCCACCTATGGTGTTCGACTCGCTACACGGATATGTATGTTTGCTCTTTGATGAGTTGGTATATATATCTGACTGTTGCCTTCAGGGATAAAATAAGATCTAAAACGGTAAAGAGGGATTATAAAACACTTCACAGCAATGTGGAGTTTTTTTATGCTTGATGATTATATCGTAATACTTTACCATCATGCTCTTCCCCATCCTCTAAAACTACCCAACCATGTCTTTCATACATTCAAAAAGCGGGCTCATCAATACCGATAACATCTATAAGCCTTCATTCTAGAGATTTATTTTTAATAAAATTATTTATTACCTTTAATAAGTAAGTTCAATATCATTTTCATTGGAATGTATTATTAACATCTAATTCTAAAACTCATGCAAATCATCAATCAACATGAATCCAGGCATTTCATACTATAATATCAGCTACTCGCATAGTTAAAAGATATCTTATTCAATCACATAAGTGGACTTCTTTATAATCTATTATAGGAGTTTTGAATGTTATATCATTTTTCATAGAGTATCTATTTAACCTCATAGCTATACCCCACCTTCTCCTCTCCATTTTTCTTGATCTCTGCTACCTTTGCCTGTCCTCGTGTGAATAGTGAGTAGATATCTACAGCAATACTTGTTATTGGAGATCGAGTATTGAGATTTTCACGAGATCCTACGATGAGAGTGATAATCGGGAAAAGGAGGTAGAGTCCCATCTGAGAGCTGATGCCATATACTCAGATGATGACGATCGTGATGATCGTCAGTGCGAGTCACTGTAGTATTAGGGGGGCATATTCTCTATATTTGGATTGCCACAATGATGTGAGTGTGATGAGATTGATTCCTGGAATTCAGACTATCCAGGTTGGTGCAAAGTATGAAATATTTGGTTGTTTGCTTATTTGGTTGTTTGAGAGGATCTTTTGGTATTTCTCTTGGTATGTAGATTCAACAACTCCACCGAATGCTATACGACAGAAGTCGATACCTGCGAGTATTGCTGATTTGATATGTGCATCGAGTTCAGTATAGGTCGGGATATAGCTATAGAGTGAGAACTCGAGAAACCGAGAAAAGGCAAAGAGCTGTACCGCTGTAGCCACGATGAGCCCGATATAGCTCAGTGTGCTAATGAGTGTAAGAGTGGTAGTAGATCCCGAGAGGAATACTATACTCGTTAGTATGACAATGGCAAATAGGCTCCCGACTTTTCTCCCGATGATCGTCTCTCGCCTCGGATACTGACTCGCGATGATGATACCAACAAAAGGAATAAATGATGAGATGATACGGATCAGGTCCTCATCACTGTAGATTCACTCAGTGAGAGAACTCGCTGGGAGCGTGACCGATCTCCACGACGTCTCACTAGCGGATAATCCATGATAGGCCTGATAGGCTCCTACTATGAGTGCGAGGAGTGTGATACTCACGATACTCGTGGCGATGATGATATCGATAGATATACCAAATATTCCGAATGAGAGATAGCTATGGAGCGATCTATAGAATACAAATACGAGAGCTCCGATCACTATGATGAGACTGGCCCGCTTCGCATGTCATCGGACATACGGATCTGCAAGTGGAGTACCATTTTTTGCGAGGAGCATGATCGGTCCTAGGAAGAGGTAAGCAATCAGGGCGTTGATACGAGTAGAGATATCTGGCATAGAGATGAACAAGTTAGTTTTATAGTCTATTGGTTTGATAGAAACAGAATATCATAAAAAACCAAATAAGGCAAAAATCTCATTCATTTCACCTACTTCCTCTTTACTGCTATATACGTCAGGATAAGCAGTAGGATCTGTGTGACAAGTGTCACCCATGCAGATCCGACAAAACTATACATCGGGATGAATACAATATTCCCGACGATGTTGAGGATTGCTATACCAGCATTGATATACATCATTCATTGTTGCTGTCATCTTGCGATCAATATATAGGTGTAGAGTGATGAGACGAAGTACACGAGAAATATCCATCCCACGATCCGTAGTGCATCCACTGATCCATATCCCATCACAGTTTGTGTGACGAACTCAGGTGTCGAGATGAGAGCGATGACCCATGGGGCAAATAGTGCGAGGAACCCGCTGGCAGCGATACCTCCAGCAAAAAGGAGCATGAATGCATGACGAGTGAGTTTGGCGACTTTTTCGCTATCCTTTTTCTCTATAGCCGTTGTGAGTACTGGCAGGAGCGAGTTGAGGAATATAGTCCCATACATCATCCCGACCTCGACGATCTTCATCGGGAGAGCATAGAGAGCGATACTCGTGTCAGCGATATCTGCAGGCTCGAGGATAGAGAGGAGGATGATATCCACCTTGAAGAATATCACTCAGAGAAATAGGGCAAGTCAGTAGGGGAGTGATATCCGTAGTATATGCTTGATATATTCGCTATCCCATGCGAATCTGACTCTTTGCCACTTGTTAGCATACCACCATGTCAGCCCTGTCATCACTATATTGCCTGCGAGACCTGCGAGCATCACGACGGTGAATACGGTAGTATCTGGGGTAATAGAGCGAGGAAATAGCAATACCGAGAACATCAGAATCATTCCAAATGTCAACATCTTACCGCAAGTATTCGCAACAAGAGAGAACTCCGTATGCAGGGTAGCCTGTAGATAGCTCATCAGAGAACTATTGATGAGTCCTGCAAGGGTAAAAAGAGACACGATAGCAATTCCTATGAGTGCCATCGTAGAGTTATATCCCGTAAGAAATGGAGCAATCGAGAGTGATAGGAATATGATGAGTATTCCAGAGAGAGTACGGAGTGAGAGGATATTTCCGCTGATTTTAGCAATCATTTTGACATCATCTGCATATCGTGTCAGCTCTCGTACCGTGATCGTATAGAGTCCGAGATCGGCGATGACGGCGAATATGGAGAGATAGTTATATATCTTGGAGTAGAGTCCATAGCCTGCGACATCGAGATACCCAGTGAGCACCTTGATGAGCAATATAGAGATCAGAGCGGTGATGATCTTGCCTGCGATCTGGGCGATGGTATTGGTGTAGATTTTTTTGGTAGGCATATGGAAGAGTAGTATATGGGAAAAAATAGAAATGGTAGAAAATGAAATTGACAAAATTAATTTTAATATATCATATATCTATGAATACATTTATAAGGCACTTTGAATGACCAAAGGAAAGCTTCTCAATACTATATCATGCCATTGATTATGTACTATCATTATCACATTGATATATCATAATTCGATGAGGTGGAGGAGGATGATTGATGGATCGATCTACCGATTGAATCAGGGTTAAGCAAATTCTCAGTGATATAGTTCAATATAAACCAATTTCTAAAGAAATTAAACAAACAAGACTGAAAAATAAACCAGTGATATTATCTGACGAACATGGAAATCCATGAACCGAATGATATATTACTTTTGAAAAGATTGCTTGATGATCATGAGCGCTAAAAATCAGAATAAAAAATCTCGTAGATAAAAAATTAACTTATGATCAGACAATAGTATTATGTTCTCCTCAGAGAGATTTATTTGAAAAAAATAATATGATTGATGATCATATTATTCCACTTGTTTTTGCCACAAAAATAGATATTGATCATATTTTGATCTTAGTACAAGCCATAGATACAGTACAATCAATGTATTATCCAGATTTTAAGGTATAAGAGATTTCTTTGTCTTTTTTCAGCTTTTCTCTATACTCGGAGTATGCAAACAGAACAAAAATATACCGACTACTCCATCATCTCAGGACTCGCTGGTAAACGAACTAAAAAAGAATTCGTCTCATGGGCCGATATAGAACTAGAGATCGCACTCGAGGATACTCCAGAGAATCGAGTGTGGGCACTCTCTCAAGTGGTAGGCAACAATGAATTCCAATCATCCTATATTCTCACTCTCGAATCAGATCTCATCATCGTTCTTGCTCGGATGGAAACTGCCTGAGTCTGATTCGATAAAAAGAAACTCGAAGATATCGGACAGAGAATCAGATCAGATATCCGCTCGCTCGAGACAGAGATTTATGAACTCGTCTGACCGATCAATATCAGTTCTCCGAAACAGCTCCAAATTCTTTTTTTCGAGACACTCGGCATCAAGCCACTCAAAAAAAATAAAACAGGATACTCTGTCGATGTCGATGTACTGGAAGAGATAGCAAAGACGCATGATGTGGCGAGGCTCATCCTCGAATATCGTGGACTCATGAAACTCTCATGAACATATGTTGATGGACTCATGAGGGCCGCATGACTAGATGGGCGGATCCATACGACCTATGATTCACTCGGAGCTGCTACAGGCCGGATGTCATCCAACGATCCCAACTTGCAGAATATCCCAACAGGAGATGGATACGCAAGAGAGATCAAAGAGTGTTTTGTACCCTTATCTGATAACACCATTCTCGTAGCAGATTATTCTCAAGTGGAGATACGTGTACTCGCTTTTCTCTCGCAGGATCCTAGTCTATTCAGTGCATTCCAGGATGGAGAGGATATACACATGCGGACGGCGAGATTTCTCTTCTGAGAAGACAAACAAATAACGAGCCATGAACGGCGGATCGCCAAGTCAGTCAACTTTGGTGTGATCTATGGGATCACGGGGTTTGGTCTCGCGAAGACACTCGACTGTAGTGTCACGGAGGCTCAGCAGTATGTCGATGCGTTCTATGTTCGCTATCCTGGTGTTCGTACCTACTATGATACTCTACTGGAAAATGCTCGCACAAATGGATACGTCGAAACCTATCACGGACGTCGTCGCCATATCCCAGGTATCAATGACGCGAATCGAACCATGCGGAGTATCGCTGAACGTGAAGCCATGAATATGCCGATACAGGGCACTGCTGCTGATATGATCAAGATCGCCATGGTCGAGCTGGATAGACGTATTACAGCTGAGTGACTCGAGTGAAAAATGATACTCCAAGTCCATGATGAACTCGTGTTCGATATTCCTAGTTCTGAGAAGGAGATATTCGAAAAAATGGTACGAGAAGTGATGGAAAATGTACTCCTAAATAAAGACGAACAAAAACAAATACCACTAATAATTGTCGATATCTCCACAGGAGCTAATTGGGCAGAGGCGAAGTAGTAATAGTGTAGATTTTTATCTGACTTTTTCCTTGCGAAAAGCTATCAACTCTATATAATCTCTCTATGTTCATCTTTCCACTCATCAACTTTACATTTCTGATTATTCTCTATAAGATTCATCGTCGTATTTTTTGGAGTATGGTTATCGTAGAGTCTCTCCTCTATTGCGGAGGTATTGTGTGGATATATGATACATTCGGATCGATATACAATCAGTCACTCTATATGCTCGCACTCACAGGTGTCGGGTTTATCCTTGTTTTTATAGCATTCTTTATAGCAATATTCGCAAATCATCATAGACAAGATCATAGCAATGTATAGTGTATAGAGATAGTTAGTAATCAGCAATCAATCACACTTCATGAATCGATTTCAGTCCCTCTTTTTCTCATCATATATTGCCCCAGAAGAGTCGATACAGCATATTTTTCATAGACATTTTTTCGTGATTATCGAGGATATTATTCTTTGGATTTTTTTTGCACTCTTTGTGCCAGGATTTCTCTACTATCTCAACTTCGCAGGCGTCCAGACTATGATTGTAGCATGGCATCTTTATGCGTATCTCTTCGTGATATATTTTGTCCTCATCTACAAGATATTTGACTGGTACACGGATGTATGGATCCTTACGGAGGAGACGCTGATCGATCTGCGTTGGCAGTTTTTCACCTCGAATCTGGTCATCATCCCATTCGAGAAAATCGAAGGCATGGAGGTCAGAACCTATTCTTGGATCTACTCGATCCTTGGGATATCAGATATAGTGGTGAAGCTCCTTGGTAATGAGTCGCTCATACTCCGCAATGCGAGTCAACCGACCGAGGTTATACACGCACTCCAAGAGGCAGTGAGTCCGCACAAAAAATGACACGATGGTGAGGATAGGGAGCCATTCGACATACTCGTAGATACACTCTCGGATGTAGTGAAGTGACATCTCGTGACAGGCGGCAAACAGTATATCACTCGCGACTATATCACCAAGCTCGATGAGACTCTCAATATAGGACAATCGATCGATCTCCGTACCCAGACAGAGAAGATCGTCATCGATAATTGGAAATCGAAATACGATACAAAAGAACCCGAACACGCTGAATGACACAAGGAAAATCATTAGAAATTTTTATCTCCTTACCCTTTTATGACTATGACAACTACCGAAATCATCCTCCATGCTCCAGAGTTCCAGAATGAATCCAAATATATCCATAATCAGATTGAGGATAACCTCATCGGCAAGCTCGATGCTTATATACGCAAAACTGCTAAAGAATGAGACAAAATCCGTGTCGAGCTCACGCTCACTCGTGACAACAAGTTCATATCAGGCAAACTCGCTATATCATTTCCTGGCTCATCATATCGCTCTCTGCGTGAGAACTTCGTGAAATTGGATGACCTTATCAATCATCTCTTCATCCATGTGAAGGAACAAATGGGGAAATAATCACTACGCATATAATTCTTAAATTCTTATATTTAAAATGTCCATTTTTCTTGGTATTCTCCTCACCCTTGTCGTCCTCTTGATTGTCGTAATGATCCATGAGTTCGGACACTTCATCTCGGCTCGTATTACAGGTATGCGAGTCGAGGAGTTCGGCATAGGTATACCACCGCGAGCGAGATCACTCTATATTGATAAAAATGGAACCGAATATACCCTCAACTGGCTCCCTATAGGATGATTCGTCCGTATCCTTGGCGAGGATCCACGATCGGGAAAATCACTCGGAAAATGATCATTCATCACCAAGCCATGGATATCTCGAGTGATCGTCCTGGCAGCTGGAGTTACTATGAACTTCATCCTTGCATTCGTTGTATTCACAGGACTATTTCTCTATGGAGTGACTCCGATGGCGATCATCCCACTCGAGGGATATGGTTCTCAGATCCTCCCATCGGCACATGAGGCAATGAAGAGTACGTATCTCACACACAATGGTCTTACTGTTACATCGATATCTGGGAGTATAGCAGAGCAAGCATGAGTAGGTTCAGGAGAATATATAGTGGAGATCAACGGTATACGCCCGCTTACTCCCAAAGATATCATCGATATTATTCAAAAAAATGAACCCATAACTTTGATATTCTGAGAGCCTAGTGTGCCTCCCAATTATCGAGAAGTCCGTATGATTCCTCAAAATGGCAAAGTCGGAATGCAGATCGGATATCGAGATCTCCAGATCAATACGAGCAAAAATCTCCAATATAGTGGATTTGAGGCAATTCGGATGGGAGCTCGTGAGACAGTTGCGACGACCCGTATCACTCTCGCATTCTTGGGAAGGATGGTAGTCGGACTCTTTGCAGCCAAGAATGAAACAGAACACACAGAAGCGAAGAATATGCTCGCAGGGCCAATCGGTCTCGGGTCTACTTTTGTCCAGATCGTGGAGAATAGTGTGCCACTCGCAACTATTCTCGTGATTATCGCTCTCCTCTCGATCAATCTGGGAGTCATCAATATCCTCCCATTCCCAGCACTCGATGGGGGACGCATCGTCACGACGACACTCTACTCAATATTCTCGTATATTCCTCACGGGAAGCAGTACTTTGCTAGAATCGAGGGACTCATCCATGCAGTCGGTTTTATACTCCTGCTCTCATTTATGTTGTATGTTTCTTGACTTGATATTGCTCGATTTTTCTAATTTTTATTCTATGCAGTTTTTTTGATTTTTTGCAGTGATATTTGGACTTATTATTATCGCATTTCCAGAGTTTCTCGCATATTTGATTGGTTTCTTTTTTCTCGTACTTGGTATCAATATACTCCTCGCATCCACCCTATTTCGCAAAGCATGAAAAACATCCAGTGAGCAATCATGGAAAGTAGGATGATATGAGATCCTCAAGAATAAGAAATAATCTATGTTCTCGACTATTTTCATCTCATTCATCGCATTCCTGATCGCTCTCTTCCCAGTATACCTGTGGGGATATGGTGTATCGTATCTGCTCGATACACCGTGGAATAGGAGACGATTCCTCCTCGGGATGATCGTATGAGGTCTGTCAGTCTGACTCGTATGGTTGTTCTCATATCTCGGATCAGTTAGCCTCTATGTCATCATGGCTCTGGGTGTATTCGTACTCCTCATGGCCCTGATACTCTATGTCCTCATCCGCTCATGATCCGTCTATGCGAGAGTACTATTGCAACAATTCGCAACAGTGAATATACTGATCATAGTGAGCCTACTGATCCTGGTACTTACACTTTCGGCTCTCCTTCCTCGATGAGCCATCCTGGCTCTCGCTATAGCTCCACTCCTCATCTCATCGCTCATCGAGGAGTCATCGAAGCATCTCATGAGCATCGGCCTTATGAGTCAGGACTTCGCATTTTCACGTAGAGATATCATTATATTCACCCTCTTCGTTGTTCTCGGATTTGTATTTGTCGAGAATTTGCTCTATCTCTTTGCTTCTCATACGGCTCTCTCGACATGGATTTTCCGTTCATTTTTCTCACTCACGGCTCATCTCCTATCGGCAGTCATATGTGCGTATGCGTGGTGGCGAGCACTCTCTTACGAGCCATACTCTGTTCGCTATACTGCTATATTCTCTAGTTGATTCGCTATCGCTGTCCTCACACATCTCAGCTACAATCTAATATTGCAACAGGGGAGTGTGATAGGGCTATTCGTGTATATGATCGTGGGATATGTGGTGGTAACGAGGGGAATGTTGGTGGAGAGGAAAGTGTAGTTATTTGCAAAAAAATTATTTTAAGGTATAGTGTTAACATGTCTATAACTCAACAGATCATTGCACTTTTTTGGGCTGCAGGAATATCAAACCCAAGTATAAACCAAATAGAAAAAACTCGCACTCTTGTTGTTGGAAATTTTGATAATTCTCCAGAAATACTTAAAACATGAATAAAGACCGCAGAAGATATTCGCAGATGGCGAGATTTTCCTGAAATGAGTATTATTGACACTGTTTGATCCCATCAAAGAAGAGTAGCAAAAATGGTAAATACCTCTCAAAAAGCTATTATCAGTACATTGCCAGAATTTGATTTCAAAAAAACAAGGTTTATGGCAGAATATCATGATATGAGTGAGGGTCTTAGTCCTTTATGAGATATACCAACACCACAAAAAAATGCTATGTCCTCTGATTTGAGGGAACTTTTAGATAAAGTGGAGGTATCTTGCATTAAGATTTTATCAACACTTTCACACCCTGAATTTGATCAAAAATCTAGTTCAATAGAAGCAATGTTGCAAGAAATGCATGATAAGAAAACACCAGAGGCACAACTTGTAAAATATTTTGACCTACTAGATGGCTTTTTTATAAGTATATATGAATTCAATTGTTGAAATGTCTGATTTATGACACCATTAGAATACTATATGGATGTATTTGACAAAATAAATCAATGAGCATATTTGCCTATTGTGAGGGAAATTACTCTGACTATAAATAACAAAACCAAAAATACCTTTTTTGATATTTCATGATTTCCACAACAGTCCACGGATATTAGAACTTATGAATTATCTAGACCATATACTCTATGGAAAGATCAAATTTTTATATAATAATATTTTCCACCCTCACTCTCCGCCTCCCATCTTCCATCACCTCGATGGAGATTATTTTGGTTGGAGTCACGCTATCTCATAGTATCTCTGGCCACTCGATGAGAGCGATAGTATACTTGTTCTCCAGGATTTCTCCTCATCCAATAGAGATGAATGTAGTATAATCCTCTATACGATAGAGGTCACAGTGGTAGATATTAGAGTCATATTTCTGATAATAGGTATACGTCGGTGACCGTACTACGAGTGTGGGGTTATTGAGGTGTTTCCTCAGAATATGCCGGATATAGGTACTCTTGCCCGCTCCAAGATCCCCATAGAAAAATATACGATCACCAATTACGAGATCGAATCCGATATCGTCAAGCTCTTTTTCATCCTGGATTATGTATTCGGTTATCGTTTTTTGCATTTTGCTCGCTGATATGATATGCTCGATACTGTATCTATAATTCTATCATATGCAAGAGACTCCTACACCTATCATCCGAGAGCCCAGCCAATTCGCCTGGCTTGCCTCACTCTGATTACTCATTCTGACACTCCTTTCGTGTCTCTGACTCTACGGGTATCAGTTCGTCACTGCCTCGTATATCGAGACCATTGATTCAGATATTCGATCACTCGATGCAGATATTGCTACATCCACCAAGGATCGGGATATCATCATCGCGAATATCCTAACATCTGCGAGTATCAGACCATCTATCGATCTCAAGACTTTGGTGAGAGCATTTCGTATAGCGGCGACGCAAGCTGGAGTGAGGCTCCAGGGATTCTCCGTGCGTGATGATATCATATCCTCTACTCTCATCGCGAGTCGTGATGTGACGAGTACGACTGATCCTGTTGAGACGATCATAGCCATGATGCGATCTGGTAATGCGAGTGCAGGACTCTCATTAGAGCCAATTAGCTCTCTCCAGGGTTCCGCTCTAGAACGTACCACTGGAGTATCATTCCGTATCTTACCTACTAATTCCCTCATCAATGCAAGCAAATAATACTCCCAAAAATACGATCATTCAAAAAAATCGAGTCTATGCACCCATCATCATCGGCTGCTCGCTCATCATCATCATATTCTGACTCTATCCACTCTATGCGGAGTATGTCGATACGAGTACTGAGATCGCAACTATAGAAAAAATAAAGTCCGAGAAAATAACCAAGATTGACGCAATCAAAAAAATGCAAGCACTCTTTGCTGGTACAGGATCGAGTGACCTCAAGGCTCAAGTAGACAGGTACAAGAATAAATTCAACACGAGTGACATCATGGAGACAGTGATGGTGAACAGATACACCAAAGAAACAACTCTCACTCCTGCATCGATCCGAGTCGGAGCTATCACTATTAATCAAGGTCGCAAACTCCCCAGTGGGCTCTCTCTTGGTACTATAGGTCTCTCTGTCTCAGCGGATACACCGGATCAGATCGTCGACTACCTCACCTACCTCACGACAGAGTCTCGTCTTGCGTTTACTATTGACAGCATCTCACTCCCTCTCGATACAGCGAATGTAGCTCCTACAACCACTGGATTCTCCCTTTCCATCACACTCGGTGTCTACTACTATGAGTAGACAAAAATTAAACTATTATAGATATCCCTTGAAGACAAAAAATTAACAACTATGTTCCCATTATTCACTCCATCTGTATCTCTCTCGGATAAGATATTATTCTATGAGTCTGTATCCAACTTGCTTGAATGAGGTATCACACTCCTCTCTGCACTGAAATGACTCCTCTCGCGTACACATCCAGGTGTTCTCCATGATACCCTTGAGAATACGATATTTTTTATCGAGAGTGGAGATAGTCTCAATATCGCTATGCGAAAGTTCCCAGATTTTTATCCTCAAAAGGAGATAGCCATAGTCGAGAGTGGGGAACAGACAGGTATGCTGAAAGACGCATTCATGGCGATCGCATCCGAGCTCCGTATGCAAGAAGACCTCAGGCGCAAAGTGATCGGAGCGCTCACGTATCCTTTTGTTATAATGTTCTTCCTCGTGCTCGCACTCACAGTGGTAATGACCTATGTCGTCCCACAGATCATGCCGATCATATCTGAAATGACGACTGAGGTATCACTCTCGACACGATCACTCATCTGGGTGAGCAATTTTCTCAGACATAATATGATATTCATCATTATTGTATTCATCGCTCTGACTCTGATTTTTCGTGGATATACTATGACGGAGACAGGTAAGTCATGGCTCGATAGAGTCAAGCTCTCATCCCCGATCATGGGTAGAATATACAAGAATTATATAGTAGTTCAGGTGATGTCGACTTTTCATCTCCTATCATCCTCTGGAGTCTCTATTATCAAAGCTCTCCGCCTCACAGGTGCAGCTGCTGGCAACTCACATATTGCTGAGATGTACTCTTATATAGCAGATGAGGTGTCAAAAGGCAAAAAAATCAGCGAGGCTATGTTCGATGTAGATAAAGCTGGATATGTATTCTCATCGGATATTGTACAGATGATCGAGAGTGCTGAGAAGACGTCGACAGTACACCAGATCTCCAAAAAAATCGCTGAACAATATCGACGGGAGGTCGACGCATCACTCGCTGTGATGGTGAAGCTGATCGAACCAATTGCACTCCTGATGGCTGGAGTATTCGTGATGTGGTTCGCGATCGCGATATTCTCATCGATCATGCAGGTAGTCGGAGTAGCAGGGAACTAACTCTATTATGAATTTTAAGAATACTACATCAGGATTCACTCTCGTCGAGATGATGGTAGTGATATCTATTATCGTGATCCTTCTGGGTATTGCTATGTTCCCATACAAGTACTATATGCAGCGAGGATATGCAGAGCGAGCAGCAGATGGTATTGCTCAGGAGTGGGTACTCGCACACAAGGCGATCCGATGAGGGCTCCAATTTGATGCCCTAGCACCCAAGCATGCTCGTCTCTTTTTTGTTTTCCAGACTGGATCAACGACTATCGATAGCTATCTTTTCTCGGGTTCTACTGATGCTACTACTTTTGTATTACCTGACCTCGATCATCTCGTAAATATCAATATTATCAAATATAAGACCCTCACGCTTGATGATGGAGTCGAGATTCTCGCATTCTCAGGTTCTCTCTATGGAAGTGGATCTCGTATTGGCTACATGATATCACCTCCGTATGGTGATGGCATATTTTTCACGAGCTCGACTCAGTCAGGATCATTCGATGATGCTCGAATTATCGTCGGATACCCATGAGCCGATACTATCACAGGCAGAGCGAGAGAGGTGCTATTGCGGACATATCTGAAATAGCTGGGTTTGGTTTTGATTTCTCTCTTTTTCTACTATACTCTCTCTATGTTCATCCGTCACTCTACATCAGGATTCACTCTCATCGAGCTCATCGTAGGTATGACGATATTCTCGATCGGGCTCGCAGGGATCTATGCACTCCTGCAGACGACAATGTCGAACGTGAGATACTCGCAAGATGAGATCATCGTATCAGGACTCTTGAGAGAACAGATCGATCTCGTGAATAATATCCGAGACACCAACCTACGCAATTATATTACGTGGGACTCAGTACTCGTATCTACGCCGAGTGGTGGATCTGACTCAACGATTTTCACAGGAGCTACATACACCATTGAGAATGATTTTACAGCTACTGGTATCACTTTTGATACATTGACGAACAATGGTACTATAGCGAGAACCCCAATCAGGCTCACAAAAATTGATACAAGTACCGTATTTGGAACTGATAGTGACAAATGGAAACAGACACAACTCATATTTGATGAGAAGTGACGTTATACACATACAGGATCATCCATGAGTTGAACTGGGACACAATTTGCATCCTATATTATTATCTCGCCACTCGGATATACTGGATCGGCAGGTGTATTCACTGATATCAAAAAAAATAACAAAAACCAAGGATGGATCATCGATGCTCGTGTCCTTGTCCGCTATAATGGCGGGTATCGTCAGTACGATGCCAAGAGTATGATCACCGATTGGCAAAAATAAAAATATTCTCTATGCAACTCACGCCCAAGTCCTCATCCTGATTTACTCTTGTCGAGCTTATGATTGCTATGACTATTTTTGGTATGATGAGTGTGATGGTGATGACGATCTACTTCTCGACGACGAGTACCACACGCAAGCTCAACGCTCAACGTGAACTCGCCGAATCAGCTCGTGAGATCGTAGAGCGAATATCTGAGAATGTGAGAGAGTGAGGATTTAGTGGATCAGCAGGGCCATTTGATCCTACTAGTGCTCATATTCCTTGGACTCAATATGACTATACTGGATCAGGCAGCGAATATCTCAATTTGGATAGCGGACGATATGTATATGGGAAAAAAACTACAACTGGAATGATCCCCTGTATGGATACTTCTGCTGAAAATATAAAAACAGATCCAAAAATCCACTGTGGACTCTATCTAGTCAACTATGATAACAATGGGTCACTGGGATATAATCTCGTGGATAGCTTCATTCCTGATGAGACTCGCAAGCGAGTCAAGGTCACGAATCTCAGATTCTATGTGTCAGGTGATGGTGTGGGTACAGCTTACAAAGTACTCCTCTCGATGGATCTCGCACTCATCCCTCTGGGTGGCATCTCTGTGAATCTCGCATCCTCTACAGTTCTCCATATCCAGACGACGATCTCTGAGCGAGGCTGGAGAAAATAATATACTATATGAAAACAAAAATCACCAATTCATCTGGATTCTCCATTCTCATGGCGATAGGGACTATCGGAGTTCTTCTGATCCTCGTGACATCTCTCGCGATCAGCTATATTCGCGAGTCTCGACTCTCTCGATACTCCTATGATGATGTGATTGCATCGACTGCTGCAGAGGGAGAGTTTGAATATGCGATGCTCAAAACTCGCAATCATAAGGATGGATTCCAAGATGCAACATTTTCTGGGGAACTCGATGGTAATATTCTCGATCTCTCGACTCCGAGATCAGCAGGTCTCCATGCTCAATACAATATCGTAGCATCGAGTACTGGCCAGACTTTTTCACTGTCGGGATGACAACATCTTATTATTCCGCTTTTTGCTGATTCTGGATCGTTTCTGTCATCTTCTATAGGATCCAAGGATCCTATAGTATCGGTAGTGCATAATACCACAGGCTTGACTATATCAGATATCGGTACTCTCTCATGGACGATCACAGCTATGAGTGGATCTGATAGTGTAGCAATCACAGGAAATGGAGATATAGCTAATACTACACAATGAGCTATCCGTATTCAGGCCATACAATGCTATGACAAATATGGTACACTATGAATACATCCTGCTGATCTCGATGATCTTGGGAACTGTAGTTGAGTATATAGTGATTCTCAGTCATGAGAGACCGTCGCATATTCCTATGATGAAACAAAACTGATTGCAGATTTCCTCTCGACAAAAATAGATCCATACTTCATACTCTACAACCCTGATGCTACGCCTATATCGGTGAATATCACATCATCCACTCCGTTTGCTCTCCCGACACTAACACTTACTTCTACAGCTACCAAGTGAGATAGTTCTCAGGTATTCCAATTCGTCGAAGACAAAGGAAAATACTATGATGCATTGAAGTATGGAGTATACAACAATAATACACCATAGATCCGAAATCCTTCTCAAATCTTATTTGAGAAGGATTTTTTATTATAGTACTCTCAAATTTGACAGAATTAGCTTACATATGCTACACTATTTCAGTATTTTTCATATTCATCACCATGTTCTCTCCTCAACTCAGATACTTCCTCTATGGATCTCTCCTCTCCGCTTCACTCATCTCACTATCTGCATCAGCAGGTACTGCTGATGGGGTATTTGGTGACTACTTCACTCGTATTATCGGTGGTTGTCCCGCCAATACGGTTGTCACAGGATTTGACTCAACAGCCTCTACCTATGGAACACGCCAGTGTAGCTCTCTGCAGTTACTCCTTGGTACTCTATTTGGTTCGAGTACTGCACCAGATTGACAGGCGATGATCGGATTTAATCCGGATGGTACTATCAAGTATGGTACAATAGCTGGATGAGATGGATGATCATTTTGGTTTTGATATGGAACCTTTAATAACCAATTTTGTTATCTCTGAGACTGTCAACCGAATCCAAAAACCGGATGATATTATTGCCCTAGTGGTTATTCCCCTATAGGTGGCTTAACATGACAAGCATTTAGGTACAGTCAATGGGATGAAACATTTTTCCACTATAATTGTATCAGTAATTAGAGCAACTCATTGAGCATTATCTTACTTATTTCCTATCAAATTTGGTATTTTTAGAAATTATATTACATATGTTCTCACTCACTCTCTCTCGTCCACTCATCATCTCACTCGCCGTCTTCTCTACGATCGGTATTGCTTCTGCTGCATTCTTCCAGTTCTCTGGAACTGCATGAGTAGGTCATATTCTCGGTCAGTTTTTCTCTGATGGTACGACTGGCAATGCTGGTACAGTATCATTTCAGTCTGGTGGTACAGCCGGTCTCGATGGAGATAGACTTACGGGTACATTTCACTCTCAGACGATCTGACTCATCACATTCAACTCAGATGCTCAGATCATGCCACCCGCTAGTGGACGACCGACTGATATTTGGTCAGTAGTAGGAACAGCATCATCACTCGCTGGTACTATCGATCTCGCAGGAGTCAAATACAACCCAGTGACTCGTTCACTCATATGATATGGGATGAACTATTGAGTTGGGAGAGTCCCATTTGGTATTGCAGGAACAGCTCCTATAGATCCTATTACAGGACTACCAATAACTCCCCCAGACTCTATCACGAGTACAACGGTCTCAGCTGGATTCGAGTGACGAGTCAAGGTACTCGGTAATATCGGTGGCAATAGTGCATTCGATACACTCACAGCCCTTGGTTCCAGATTCAACGCATCTCTCATGAACGATACACTCCAGAGAATTCGAAAAAATGTAGCACTCCTAACCAGGAATGTAACCCTATCGACTACACCAAAGACAGTCAATAATTCTATTTTCATAAAAGATACTGATGTAGTATATTCAACTATCAGGGCGTCGACGAGTTTCCCAAATGATAGTATCGACTCGCTTATTATCATCGGTGGAGATCTCATCATTGACTCAAATGTACTTGAGCCTGTAGTAAAAAAGAATCCAAAAGGTATCATCGTCCTAAAAAATGAAGCCGGAGTCGGTGGGAATATCATCGTTACTAATAGTGTCAAAATTATCGAGAGCTCGATATTCACAGAGGGGTCGCTCTATAGTGGGAATAGCAAATCTGATCTCTATAACGATACTACGGCAGAGGTAACTGCTCTCTGAGAGAACCAGCTCTATATCCGTGGATCACTCATATCTCGCAATACGATCGGAGGATCATTTACAGCTCCTGCTACTTGTGTATATGGAGAGACTGATTGTACCAGTACAAAATCTATTCCATACGACCTCAACTATTTCCGACAGACTCCTCCCAATCGAGATCCAGTACCTCCAGTGACGACGAGTGCTACTCGATCATATTGAAATAATTCACTTGATACCTACTCACTCATCATCGAGCTCGATCCTCGCCTCGCAGCTACACCACCTCCAGGATTCTAGTATATATTTCATTGATTTACAAAATCCCACTGCGATAATTTGGAGTGGGATTTTGTATAACTAGTATCATCCAGCAGGTTCTCCTTCATATTCTCGTTCTCCTGATTTTGCTCTCTCCAGTTCGTAAAACTTCTGTTGAGACTTCTCGAATTTGAGATCGACTTGTCCAGTTGGCCCATTTCGGTTCTTGCGGATCATCACATTGGTCACACCAGGAGTCTCGGAGAACTCGTTGTAGTAGTCATCACGATAGATCATAGCGATGATATCTGCATCTTGCTCAATCGATCCAGACTCACGGAGATCTGACATCACCGGTCGCTTGTCGGGCCTAGCCTCGACGGCACGAGAGAGCTGAGAGAGCGCCACGATCGGGACATCGAGCTCACGAGCCAGAGACTTGAGTCCTCGTGATATATCTGAGACTTCTTGTACACGGTTCATCGAGTTGCCTGACGACATGAGCTGGAGGTAGTCGATGATGATGAGATCGAGTCATGATTCCATTTTGAGACGACGAGCCTTGGACTTGATCGAGAGGAGTCACTCACCAGCTGGTGAATCATCGAGATAGATCTTGGATCTCGATAGTGATTCGAGTGCGTCTCCCATCTTCGAGAATTCATCTTCGGAGAGTTTTCACTTCTGGAGTTTCCAGCTGTCGACCGCCATAGCGGCTGCGATGAGACGATCGGTGATCTGTTCTTTTGACATTTCGAGTGAGAACATAGCGACATTGCGTCATTTTTTGGCTACATTCTGAGCAAAGTTGAGAGCCATAGCCGTTTTTCCCATACTCGGACGAGCTGCCAGGATGATGAGATCTCCACGCTTGAATCCTCAGAGCTTCGCATCAAAACTCGGATACCCAGTCGAGATCGTATGACGATCAACGAGCTCAGGATCCGCATGAATCGCGGCGAACTCTTCATATCGAGCATTGAGAATATCACGGATAGGGACGAGTTTGTTCTGGATGAATGTCTGAGTCACGCCGAATAGTGACTTTTCCGACTTCTCGAGGAGCTCTGTCGTCTCAGTTGCCTCATCATACCCATTCATGATTATCTCATTACCGGCTCGGATCAACTTGCGAAGTATCGACTTATTCTTCACGATCTGAGCATACTGGAATATATTGGCACTCGTAAATACTGACTCCATCAGTTCCGCAAGGAACACATTTCCCCCGATGGATTCGAGTTTTTTCAGATCATCGATGACCTCTCGTACCGTGATCGAGTCGATCGGACGATTGCGAGCGTAGAGATCCAGTATCGCATCATAGACGATCGAGTGAGCAGGATCGTAGAAGTCATCTCGTGCGAGGAGATTAGCTACATGAATAATACCATCCTTGTCGATGAGGAGTGATCCAAGAACTCATCGCTCGGCATCGGTACTATGAGGGGGAGTTGTGAGATTAGACACAGTGAGATAAAAACTAAAAACTAAAAACTATATACTATCTATCCTTTCACCTCAAAATTATTCGCCAGTTCTTCTTCAATCAAAAGTTTTTGTAAAATCTCTGTGATCTCACTGGAGTATGGGGTGAGATTTTTGAGATTTTTGTAGGTCTCAATGGCATCTCGTCTGAGTCAGAGAGCTACTTGGGTGTTTGCAAGGAGAGATATTATTTCCGGATTTTTGGGCCACTGCAGGATATATTGTTTGGCATACTTGAGGGTAGATTCTCTATTCTCGAGAGTATTGGATATATGAGTAAGCATATAGAGCGTCGTCTCAGTATTGCCGGTTGATACGAGGATTTTTTTGTAGATTTCACTCGCAATGGTATATTTTTTTTCGACTATGAGTACATTCGCGAGCTTCTCCAGGATCTCGATATCATCAGGATGGAGCTCGGCTAAATCCTTGTATATATATTCAGATTTCTCATATTGTCCATCTCATTCGTAGATCTGTCAGAGAAAGAGATTGAGTTCGCGATGATGCCTATCTAGTGAGAGTCCTTCGACAATCAGTGTCCGGGCCTCTGCCGGCATCCCACGAGCGATGAGTGTACGGACGCTCGATATGAGTCAGGCGAGCTTCTCAATATTGGGAATATTTATTTTTGTTTTTTCTGTCATAGTTTCTGTGTTCTCTGTGGAAGACAGAGGGGACATATTTATGTTTTTAATATTTTCATTTTCAGAGTCTATATTTATCGATTCTACTATGCTTGATTCTGTTTTTTGTATGATGTGTGGGATGTCAGATATTCGTTTTGATCCTGTGGAAAATACTCTCCTGATACGCCCGATCCAGCTATAGAGATCGTGACTCCATATCGCGACGAGAGTGACGAGGAGTACTATGAGCAAGATAATCTCTACGGTATTATTTTGTGTGAGAAAAAAGAATTCCATAGTTCAAATGGAGTGAGCAAATAAAATGAAACGAAGTGCAATTTTGATTTGCGAGCGGAATATAGAATTAAGAAGCAAAGCCTCACAAGTAAATAAAGGACTTAGAACGTAGAGTGCGAGAACCAAGGATATAATTGCAAAAAAAACTTCACACATAATAGAGGAAAAGTCTTTTTTTGCAAATAATACCCAAAAAACTTGCAAAATATATATTTTCTATATAATCCACCCATTCGTTCTGTGATCTCAACTCTCAGTTCTAAAGTTCTAAATTCTAAGCCCTCAATATTATGTCAGATGTCGCACTCGTCAAAGCTATTCAACAGAGCACTGTAGTCAACCCTACAGATACTGTGATCGTATATGAAACAGGTATGGAAGTAGAGGTACACCAAATCATCCGCGAGGGTGAAAAAGAGCGTACACAAAAATTCCGTGGACTCATCATCTCTATGAGAGGTTCGACTGCATTCGACCGTGTACTCACGATCAGATCGGATGTAGATGGTGTTGGTATTGAGCGACTCATTCCGGTCAATGCTCCTACAATTACTAAGATCGATATTCTCCGTAAATTCAAGGTTCGCCGCAAAAATATCAAATTCATCCGTGAACTCACTGGTAAGGCAGCTCGTCTCAAAGAAATTAAATAATTCTTCACATATAAAAAATCCTCCCTCAAGTACTCAGGGGAGGATTTTTTGTGCTCGTTTGAATGAAATCATCTGAGACTATTTCTCGTATAGAAAATGTGCAAAACTATTTTTTGTATTTCAAAAATATTCACACAATATCTATATATAGTTCGGTACTTTTTCCTATGTATATCCACAGGACACTACTTCGTGTTCCTGATCCAGGATTGTATACAATAGGGGCTGTCAAGGCGGTTTTTTCTTTTGACTTTGATCACTTTATGAATAAAAAGGATATATGATTTTTAGCTTTGCTCATCTTACTCAATCGGTCGAGATTATGTCGAGAGATATCCGCAAACAGGATTTTCTCACGTATTTCAAAAGATTTTCTCTGATGGCAAGCACTGAGACGAGTGTGACTATTGGAGTACTTTCATCTTTTCATCAGGACAATCTCTCGAAAAAATTCTATAGTGAGGTCAAGTCTGCTATCGTAAATATCCTGCCTACTATCGAAGTTGTAGATTTCATCGTCGATGATAGTATCGAAATGCGAGCACTGGATGAAGTAATCGACTGTCGTGATATGCAAAGACTCTCTGAGAAAAAAACAAAAAATGAATCTGTTCATGGAGTTGAGATCGTCGAGGGTGTCAATAGTCGTCTTGTATCTGAGCGGTATCAACTCGATAACTTCATCGTTGGACCTAACACACAACTTGCTCATGCTGCGTGTGATGCTGTAGCTCGTCGTCCATGATCATCATACAACCCACTCTATATCTATGGCAATGTTGGTCTCGGCAAGACTCATCTCCTACAGGGTATCGCCAACACGATCCGGTCCAAGCAAAAAGATCTCCGAGTCGTCTATACTACCGCTGACAAGTTCCTTACTGACTATGTAGCGAGTATCAAGGGGCGATCAGTGGATAAACTTCGTGAGCGGTATCGCCAGATCGATGTACTCGTTCTCGATGATGTCCAGTTCCTCGCAGGCAAAAAACAAACCCAAGAAGAACTCTATAATATATTCAACATCCTCTACGAAGGAGGAAAGCAGATTATCCTTTCAGGAGATCGTCCACCTCGTGAACTCACAGAGCTCGAGGCGAGACTGCAGAGTCGGTTCGAGTGGGGTATTACCGTCGATGTCAGCGAGCCTGACTACGAGACTCGTCTTGCGATCATAGGAGAAAAAGCTCGAGCCCGAGAATTCCTCCTCCCACAAAATGTAGCTGAGTTCATTGCTGAGAATGTCACTACCAATGTCCGTGAGATCGAGTGAATACTCAATCAAATCATTGCAGAGTATGATCTCCGAGGTACACCTCCGACGATCGAGAACATAGGGATGCGTCTTTCGAAACTCTCTATCCGATCACTCACACCATCGATGACGACATCGAAGAGTATCAGATCTACGCACTGTAGCTATGAGGATCTCATCCAGGCAGTATCAGGACACTTCGGTATCGAGATACGAGCGCTCCTATCGGAAGATCGCAAAAAAGAAAATATGATCCCACGACAGGTTGCCATGTACCTCCTCAAGAACAAGCTCCACTATACCTACGAACGCATTGGGAATATATTCTCAGGTCGCAATCATACGGCCGTGATGTATAGCGTGAAGAAACTCGAGGAAGTCATGAAAAAAAATCAACAAGTAGTCTATGAGCTCAATGTTATTAGAGACAAGCTTGGCATTTAATAAAAAACTTAATTCTTAAATAGAATTAAGTTTTTTATGATCGTATGTGGTATAAAATCTTTTATCTTTTATCTTTTATTTTCTTTGCTCTCCATCGTCTCCACCCCTATCGGTAATCTCGAGGATATCACTCTGAGAGCACTCCGTATCCTCCGAGAGGCTGACTATATAGCCTGTGAGGATACCCGCATGACTGGACAACTATTGCAACACTATGATATCGAGAATGGTGGTCGATTGATGTCGTTCCATTCGCACTCGGGGTTCTCCAAGGTGGAGAAGATCATCAATCTACTCCAAGATGGCAAGCATATTGCACTCGTTTCTGATGCTGGGACTCCTGGAATCTCTGATCCAGGTTTCATTTTGATAAAAAAAGCTATCGAGGCAGGTGTCACCGTCAC
>JANNYQ010000035.1:0-17025 GCA_031410215.1 Candidatus Altimarinota bacterium
GTGCCTGACTTCGGGCTAGCGCCGGCAACCCCAGCGACCGCGAAGCTGGCCGCTAGGAGAGCTATCGCGCCACACAGCCGGAGCTCTCTGGAAGGGGCACGGCCGGACTGCGCGCCCATCATTCGCAACTACGCCAAAAGACAGATAACCTGGAATAAAAGATATGACTAAAATTGTTAACATAATGAACTGAGCACCTTATATACAACCTCAGCATCCGATACAGCAACTCAATGAAGCAATAGAGTGCCTATTAACATATTGAATTGTAAATACCAATTTTATATTAAATTTAGTGACATCTCATCAGTCTTCTGATAATCCTAATTGTCTTACAATAAGCCCGCGTATTGCTACCGAACAAATTCAGTATTTCCTATCTAAAACTCGTATTACGGCTAATCTACTCAGTGGAAACTATGAGTCTGCACTCAAGATGCTTGCACCGATAATACATGATAGCAAATGACTATTCTCCGATTTACCATATCGGAATATGATTATAGCGCTCCTTGCTCGTCTCAAAAAACAAAATAAAATACAATGGAAAATGCCTCGTATAAGCCAAGATGAGATTGCGCTCAATACTATGGTTGATGCATTTTTATCGCGTGATGGCAATAGTCCCAATGATGCTATTAGTATACCTATATCATGACAATCCTCTTCTGCAAAACAAGTAGCCTAAGACTTGAATTAATTTCTCCTTAAATAAACTAGTGTTCACCTCTCATCAAAATAGAATATATCTGATGGTGGCTGATCACAGATTCCCCCATCGATCCCATCAATATCTGGAAAACTAACTCTCGCTCCGGCGAGAGTTTTTGATTCTAACATCCCTGAGAGATTTGCAGAAGTCAGCCATAGCGGATAACTGATCTGATCTCGTATCTCTGGGGATATGCAGCTCTCGGCGATCCGGAGAGAGAATTTCTCGTATTGAGCAGGATCCAGGAAAGTTGGAAAAGCAAATTTTGGATTTCTCTTGCCGAGATAGCTCCATGGTCTCGGATATTGCCTGAGGAATTCGATTTGCCCAGGCGTGATCTCGATATAGCCTCACATATCCTCATAGGTCTCGACGAGTATGGCAAGTGGTTTTGAGAAATCTCGACCTTTGAGATTATATATCTCACGATAATCATCTGGAGAATAGCAATCTCCAGCGAGTCAGTAGCAGGTATCTGTAGGGATGATGGTGATCATACTAGAAGAAGATGAGTCAGACAATGAGAGAAATACAAGTGAACCAGAACCAATAACCACGTGGTGTCCTCGATAGGAGATAGTTAGCACCTAGATGTGATACAATTAGATTAAGTAGAGTCGTCCAGAGGAGATATGTGAGGTCGAGATTCATGGGGAATATTTAAAATATCTGACTCCTGAGTCCATCTATATCGCCTGCACCAAGTAATAATATAATAGAACTATTTGGATGACTCGAGTCATATTCTCGGATCAGCTTCACTGTATCCTGGAGTCCGCGACCATCTCGGATATTCGGTTGATTTCGGGCAATCTCAGCAATCAGTCGCTCCATCGTCATCCATTCGACATCCTCGACTTTATCTCGAGAGAAGTAGATATTCGGGATGATGAGCTCTGATGCATCCGCAAAGCTAGTTGCGAATTCTTGCAATAGCTCACGAGTGCGTGAATACTGGTGTGGCTGGAATACAACTAGGAGTTCTTTATCACTATATTTGTCACGGATAGCTCGGAGTGTCGGTCGGATCTCATTCGGATGATGTCCATAGTCAGACATGACGATATTCCCGTTCACAGTAGTACCGACGATCTCGGATCTCCGCCATGATCCCATATATCACTCGAGCTTGGGGATGATTATATCGTCTTGCATCCCGAGGAGTCTACCCACTGTATAGGCGAGGTGAGAATCTTGGAGCAAATGAGAACCCGGCACCTGGAGTGTCATCGCGGGTATCGGCATCGTTTTCTCGACATAATAGATACTCACGACTCCCTCAGTCGTCTCTTCAACTCGTGGGTAGTAGGTAATGGTATTATTTCCGACGATAATCTTTTTATCCTCAGGGATATTTAGTGCGCGACTATTTTCATCATCTGCAGATATGAGGACAAATCCTGATGTTTGATCCACTATTTTCTGGAATGCTGAGAGATAGTCCTCCAGATCTCTATAATAGTCGAGATGATCGAGATCGATATTGGTGATAACAGTGATATATGAATGATACTGGAGGAAAGATCTCTTGTATTCACATGCCTCGATGACGAAGTTATCTGTCAATGGTTCAGTATAGAAATTCGAATTCGCCAACTGTGGCACTTGTGTCCCGATGATCGCAGAACATCCAGGTGCAGTCGGTGAATAGAATGCTGTTCCATCATCTGGGAGCTCGATAGTCGGATTGGTAGCATAGTCATTCGCGAGCATCAACGTCGTCATGGCCGTCGTAGTCGACTTGCCGTGAGAACCCGTGATCGCTATTCATTGCTTCGTATTGAACACCTGACCCAGAGCAACAGGATATGAAAGGTGTTCGATACCGAGTTTTTTTGCTTTTGCGAGTTCTACATTGGAGTAGATCTGTTCCTCAGGTGGGAGATCGGGTTGCGTGATGATCGCCTCAGAATAGATGACGAGATCTGTATTCTCTGGAAGATTCTCCGCCTTGTGTCGGACCTGTATCTCGAATCCCTCAGAGCGGAGTCGGTCAAGAAAAGGAGAATCTGACCCATCAGAACCAGACACACTATATCAAAGACGCTTGTAGTAGCGAGCGAGAGCGGAGACTCAGATTCAACCGATACCAATGACATGGAGATGTTTTTTGACTTGAGACATAGAAGAGAGTATATAGGAAAAGTATAAAAAATCACTATATTTTTCTGATAGTATTTTCCACCCACTCATTCGCCGTCTCCCCTCTCGTCGCTCGTTCAAAATGGAGCCGATACTTCGCGATGACGAGATCATTGTTCATATAATCAGCACCGAGACAAGTCCAGAGTCGGTATATCCGCTTGGGATCGAGCTGATGCCAGAAGTTGCTATAGAGCTCTTGTCGCCCGTCGAGGTAGTCGAGAATATCGTAGAGCCAATAGTCCTCATCGATATGCATATTAGGAGCATATAGAACTTGGGTGAATTCAGATGATGCAAAACTATACTCAAAGATAATCAAATCCTCAGTATTGACTTTGAATTGTATACGATACGCTCCATCTCGATTGGCTATCAAAGCCGAGCGGAGTGACACCACTGGAGATACAGACCAATACGGGAGGAATCTGGTATTGAGTATATTACGAATTTTCTCGATAGATACCGAGATCTCGTCAGGAATATATTCTCGTGGGATGAGAGGTCACTTGCCATAGACACGAGCATCTCCCTGATTCTGATTTTTGGATTCTGATTTATGTATTTCTCATAGCGGACATTCTTTGCGTCCTGGTTCTATAGTTCCATTTTCTATTCGGTATTGGCGACCTGCGATCAGTGCCCGCTGAGTAAAGTCATAGCCAAATCCTCTCGCAATATCCGTCTCCATCGAGGCAATCTCATCAAGTGGAAATATCTGGAGTTCCGAGAGTGACGGAGAAAGTGAAGTTGGATACTGGAGTCACTGCCCGATATATCCTCGGACAAATCCTGGGAGCGTCATGATGTTATCCATATCCGTGTACTCCTCGTATTCATACTTCTCATAGCTTGCCCGGATCTCATCCTTGCGACCTGCAATATACTCGGAGCGAAACGCCTTCTGCCTATTACCCGTATAGTCATACATCCGTAGTTGTCACTCGAGTTCATTGCGACTTGCAAGATAACATCGTGTCTGGTATTCTTGCTTGTCAAAAATCCGAAATAGCTCAGCCGCGATATCTGCATCATATTCATCAGGAACTGTATCGATCTCAGCGAATAGGAGCTCTCGATCATTCGAGATTGAGATCATCATCACAGCATCTTCGTTGGTGATATCAGATTGTGCGAACATATATCACATGATCTCAACTCAGTTCAGGACAAACAACTCGCGAGGAGCGAGCCAATGGATCTGAGTACTCGCAATATACTCAGCAAATACTGGAGCAAGAAATCTGAGTGTCACTGGGAGAATAAGGAGAGGATTCGCATGTTGGTATATCTCCACGAGCGTGTACGGATCGAGATGATCCGTGTGAGCATGGGAGACATAGATCGCGTCTATACTCTTCATTTTCTCGGGATCGAGTTTGATTTTGACTGATCGCTCCATCAGATCTCCGACAGCATAGTCCGAGAACCAGCTATCAACGAGGATCCGTATATTATCTCAAGCAGGATTCGCGATATCGACGAGGAACTCGGTATGTCAGAGAGGAGTGATGATCATATGCGAAATAGAGAAAAAACCTCTCGAAGTCGAGAGGGAATGGTTTAGTATTGTTTTTCTGGTATAGGTGCTGACTGTGTTGGCATGAGATTCTTCATCTGCTTGAGGAGTCCATCTTTTTGTGTGGACATCACAGCTCGCATCTGCTCGACCATAATAGGTCATACGTATTCCATGATCTTGCCAGTCACATATCCTGGATTCGAGAGTGTAAAATACCCAACCCCGAGAATCAAACACCACTTGAGTATCCTATACCAAAAAGCTCGACTCTGATGTGACTGTTGGGATCTCAGCATATCATATATCTCGTCGAGTTTTTGTTCATTGGTCAGAGGAGTATTCATAGATTTATCGAGTTTCTCCAGACATCGTAGGGTCCACTACTGGAGATGATGAAGTAAAGAGCACCAAGAGTCCTGTTGAGAGGATTGAGAGGATGAGTGTGATCACAGTGATCATGATGATGATTTTACGCATAGGAATATTTGAGAAAATGATTATTGAGAGAGCGCTGGAGTATCGATAGGCACTAGTTCACCCTCAGGCATCTCGGAGAATACCTCAGATGGCGAGAGTGCGTCGATCTCACCCATGAGATCCTGGAGGGTTTTATTGCTTATTGGTGGAGTGAGTTTTTTGCTCGATGGAGTAGATTTCGCAGTAATATCGAGATCTAGATGAGCTGGCAATGACTCTGAGAGTACATCGAAGATGATTGCGAGTCTCTCTTTCGCAATAGCGAGTGCCAGGGTCGCATTCATCAGAGTCTCCTCACCTGATTTGACAACTACGGGGCCGCGAACCATACTACCAGTACCCTCGATGAGATCGACTGTGAGAGATCCAAATGGTGCCATACCATTGATTTTCAGACTTTTTAGCTGGCCATCTCCCATTGTTCCAGACCACTCGATGGTACCGATAACTGCAGAGAGCTTGCCAGTGAACTTATCACCATCGACTGTATGTTTCATACTCACAGTGATACCCTGGGCTGATCCCTCGAGAGAGAGCTCACGGAACTTGGTCCCTGTATGTTCGATATATCCAGTGAGTTTACCCATTTCAGAACCATCTTGTAAGACAGTCGCATCAAATACATATTTGTTCTCTTTTTTACCATAGTTGATCTCCATAGAGAGTTGTTCTCTAGAATTTGATATCCGGATCTGTCCGCCATCCTCACGACGAGTCATCATGATCTCAGCTATGAGTGCACCAGATACTGAGAGTGCTCCATCGAGCACAGATGTCTTAGGATTGACAGGATCGAATCCGATCTTCCCAGAGAATGATACTGTTTTTAGGTTCTTGGCGAGATCAGTACTCTCTGTATCTGTCATCCCTGTTCCAGCAAGATCAGCAGTGACCTGTTTAGCGAGAGCGAGTACCTGAGTTCGATCGAGCTCGACTGACCAGTAGTGGAGTGATCCGCTCATACCGAGATCTGCTGTATCACGAAATATTGGATAGTCAGTTGCATATTTCTCCACATCAGTGAGTGACTTGGTCATGATGTTGCGACCTATATTATATCCTGCTAATTCACCAGGATTCATACCGATATTCGCTTGCTCAGTGAGAGAGAGCCAGGTATTTTCGTATTTGGCGAGTACCTTTTTGATATCTTCACTCATCATACCGGCATCGACTATATTTTTGTATGAGATGTAGGTATCTGCTCCATGTCCAGCGAATCCGATCTCATCTGCAGAGATAGACCCAGAGCTCACGAGTGAAGTATAGAGGAGACTCACTTTGCGAAAAAATGACTCCGAGTTGCGACCATCGATGAGAGCACTATAATCACTCGAGAGAGATCCCGAGAGAATACCAGGTACTTGGATATTGGAGAGGATAGTCCCCTCGATACTCTCATGACGATTGATCCCGAGGAGCTGTCCGAGATCACCGAGAGAGTTCATAGTTGCCTGGATATTGGCTCGGTAGAGTCACTGGAATGATGTATCCTGCTTATTCCATGGCATCGTACATGCTGAGAGTGAGACGAGGAGGAGAGATATGACGATGAGTTTTTGCATAAAAAGAGAGTATAAAATACCGCGACAGTATAGCGATAGAGGATATGAAATCAAGCTGAAATATATGAAAATTCTATAGGAATAGGAATACGACTATTCATTTTCTCATATCTCATCCGTGAGATATGATGTATGAAAATCGCAAATATTTAGAGTCTTTTAGATGTTTCGGAGGTTTTTGATGAGCTGTTCTCGGATAGATATATGTTTGTTTCTCATATTCGTCTTTTCATCTACATAATTCGTCTCGAGTGATTGCCAGTTCGAATCAAATCACTCAATGGTGATACTCTTCGCAATCAGGGCTAGATGCTCGATACCAAGAGTCGATATGAGGTCATCTGTCTTGGGTCCATATGATATCGGGATGTATGGTATCTCGTGGACACACGCGAGGATACCAGCATGGAGTCGCATACCGATCATCGCATAGAGAAATGGGATCATATCGAGCGTCTGTGTGATATTTTTTGTGGTATTGTAGGTTCTTCCGAGCATTATTTTGCGTATATATGCTGTATCATTCTGACTCTCATCTCCGCTTGTCGAGAATACGAGGAATATAGGCTTGTAGCCCATAGCTACGAGATGATCATACATATCTGGTATGACTACATCTCTATACCCGAGAAATCCTCATCGTATAGATATACCTACGAGTTTGACTGGAGATATAGGCTTCGCAAGTTCTGGCACATCATAGAGATATACTATATCGTGTACCTGTATGGATGGGATCTCGAGGGCATCAAGGAGTCACTTACTCTGACTATCTCGTACGAGTAGGAGATCTCCAGGGACAAATAGTGACTTGAGCCGCATCTTGTTCGTCACGTCTGTGAGCTCGAGCCCTATTCCCCAGAACAAGAGTATAGTATGAAATATTCTCGCTGTTTTGATCCGTATCGACCACTGTGTGAATAGCCACCATACGGAGACTCCTGGCTCGTTATCAAATATGATACCACCGCCACCCACTATGAGGACATCTGCACGGGCAATGAGCCAAATATTATGGAAAAAATACCTAATATTTCGGAAAAAATGATGGCGGATATCGTTGGGAAAATATGACACATATCCAATACTCGGATCTCTGATAAGAGTACTCGCAGGGTCATATGTGAAAACCGTGATACTGATATTCTCTCAGTAGTGTTTTTGTATGAATTGCACCTCAAGCTTGAGTATCAACTCATCTCAAAGATTGTATGACCCTACCGCAGCCATGAATAGGATTTTTTTCTTTTTTATTGTTTTGGACTTGGAACCAAACATATGAGAAGTGTAATATTGATCATATGATATCGAACTTCGAGAGAAATGCAAAAATATGGATGATTTTTATTGTTATTGATTTCAACTCGCTTCTTGCTATACTGTACCTATAGGAGTTCTAGTCTTTGCAATTTCTATATTTATCCCCTACCATCCATACTATGAATACCTCATACTCACCTCTAATCATAGGGCTTGCCATCGTCATCTCTGCTTGGATCATCGGTAGCAATATCAATCACACAGCCACGATAACGAGTGGCAATCAGAATAGCATCTCGGTGAGCGGAGATGGCAAAGTATTTGCGACACCTGATACATTCCTCCTCACTGTCATCGCCGAAGAAAAAACTAAAACGACACAAGAATGATTTGCCCAAGTTTGAGCTAAGATCGGGAACCTGAAGGAACTCATGAAGACAAATGGAATCGCTGACAAGGATATACAGAGCGTACAAATCAGTATCAATCCGAACTATAACTATGATAATGGGAAGTCGACGATCGATGGATTCGTTGCGACACATGGTCTCACGATCAAAATCCGAAAACTCGACTCCGTGGATGCTATTCTCTCTGGTGTGAGCTCGGTTGCTGGAGTCCGGATACAGAGTACTGGATACGATATCGATGACAAAACAGAACTCTATAAAACTGCTCGCAACCTCGCCATCGCGAAGGCTCGTCAAAAGGCCGAAGATATAGCAAAAGCGAGTGGTATCAGTATGTGAAAGGTGATCTCTATCAACGAGAGTCAGGAATCTACTCCACCTCTCTATCAGAACCAAATGATGAAGATATCCAATAGTGGTGAGATGAGTGATGCTGGTGGCATCTCAGCAGGTCAACTCGAGGTCACGACTACTGTAGCTATCAATTATGAGATTCTCTAGTTCTTAGATTGAATTTTGATTACATATCAGCCTCAAGTGCATTCTTGGGGTTGATTTTTTGTCTGGAATCTATAGACTCATGGGCATCTATTTCTCAACTATTATCATCCAAAAATGGCCAATATCGATATCACTCCGAGCAAAATGATGCTCAATCTCCTCCATATCCTCCCCGCTTTTGCTGACGAGGCAAAACTCCGACTCAACGCACTCATCGAGATCAACTCTATGACAATCAACAAATATGAGATCATCACTGAGACAGGCACTCTCAAGCTAGATCGGGTCGGATACTCATCTCTCGCGTACCCATTTGCCTATGGAGCGATCCCCTGCACCTGGGATCACGACAATGATGCTCTCGATATCGAGATCGTCGGTGTCACAGAGCCACTCGTGCCTGGATGTCTCGTAGAGGCTCGCATCATCGGGATCATGCGATTCGACGACTGAGGTGAGATCGATGACAAGGTGATCGCCGTGCTCGCCGATGACAAGCGGATGGACCATATCACATCGTACGAGCAACTTGGAGCCCATTGGGTAAAGGAAACCCAATACTACTGGGAACACTACAAGGATCTCAAAAAGCCTGGAACCTGCAAGGTGAATGGATTTTTCGGAGCGGATGAAGCGGTGAAAACAATCAAAGAATGTGAAGCAAGATATGTGAGTGAGTATTTACCGAAATTCAAATAAAATTATGTCAAACACACCAACCTTTGTGATAGTCGAAGATAATCCCATTACGGTAATATGTTTGACAGAGTGACTGAAGCTTTTAGCAGAAATGAAAACTGCACCTACTCCAATTATTCATAGTGCATCTACTCATAGTGATGCTATGAATCTCATGGAACTGCTACCTGAAACAGTATGTTGGATTTTAGATGGGAATTATCCAGAATCACCTGGAAAATTAGCAGTATGTATGTGACCAACTACCGCAAAATATATACAACAAAAACGAAAAGATACAGGAGATATAATTATATGATTTACGAGTGATCCAAGTGTTTATACGGGTAGTGGTATACGTGTATTTGATAAAGCAGATTCTGATTTATTTCTAGATAGCCTTAGTACTATCATAGATAACACTCCTAATATACAATTATAACAACATGGCTATCGATCTCTATTCATACCTTCTCTCGATGTGTGTATTGGCTCTTGGGCTAGCTACACTAGTGACAATTGTGGGATATCTCTCGAGTTCAAAAATCAGAACAAAAATCCAGAATATCCCCTACTTTTACTTCGTGAAACTCATCGGATTTTTGGCAATATTCTCGACCATCTGTGTGATGATATATCAGCTCTACTATGAACTCGAGGTCTGTGAGCTCTGCTGGTGGCAACGGATATTCATGTTTCCGATCGATATCATCGTCCTTGTATCGCTATATTACAAAACCCGAACGAATCATGTGATCATCGGTATGCTCTCTGCATTTGGTATATTTTTTGCTGGCTATCACTATTACTACCACTTCCGTGGATGGGTACTCGGTGAGATCGTCTCACTCCCTTGCTCTGTCGGTGGACTCCTCCCTGCTTGTACCGACAACAACGGTATCTTGCAGTTCGGCTTTGTCACTATACCACTCATGGCACTCATCGTATTCATAGCGATCCTCTGGCTCTCATATGTAGGACATAGACTACAAAAATAGAAACAAAAATCCCCTACCAAAATGGTGGGGGATTTCTATATTTTGAGTCTATCTTTGATAATTCGTGGTAGTCCATCGCTCGCCATAACTGTAAAATTATCTCTCTGGAATTCATAAAATCATAAATTTTTCATACATGTAATCACATGGTTTCTCAATGCTGAATAACTTCAAAAATAATTCCTAACCGTATGGTTTTCTCGTAATTGTCGAGCAATAACTCAGCTAATATTTTGATGATCCACCATCAACATTCTGGAATGAGATACGATACCAGGATTAGCTAGGGCAATCCTAGATCGATTTATTTTTTGAGGATTCGATGTAAAATCAACTTGTACTAAACGCTCAAAAGTGGGTGATCCTCCATTTGTCTGTTGTGATGTATCTCTGGTAATAATATGTGCATCAATTCATCTAAGATCATCATCCAACGATGATAGTCTTACCTGACAATCACCGTTATTCCAACTTCCATTAGCAAGAAAATATTGCAATATCAATGAGTGAATAAACTCATTAAAACGTTGATATGCCCATCTATTATAATCAGTAATCCGATTAATCTTATGAGATACATCTGCCTGAACTCGATACGTCACATGATCCGCCCTAAATACTCATAGTGCTGCAGCTGTTCGTGGGTCCATCCCTCTGATTGAAATCATTCTAGTCATGTATATGACACTACTCCGTATATATTTTTTGTCAATTTTATTTTTTATTTTTTCATATACTTTTATTATTTTCTCTCATAATATATCATCCGTGAGATATAAAAAAGAACACGGTAATGTCTTTGTGATGAATTTGTGAACTTAGAGTTGATTTCATCTCCTCTATCCTTATACTGCCCATCTATGCAAAATGAAACAAATACATCTACACGCCGTCTCGTACTCACTTGTCAGTCTGGTCTCGAGTCACTCGTCAAGCGAGAATGTGAGAGGCTCGGTTGTACTGAGATCGTCGCTACTGATCGACTTATCTCTTGTACGGGCACTGACCAGAATATGTATGAGCTCCTCACGTGGAGCCGATTCTCGAATCGGGTATATATCGAGCTCACTTCAAGCCAGATCGAGGACTTCGATACGCTCTATGACACTCTGAATGCCCTAAAGTGGACTGACTATCTCACGGGCAAGGAGCGGATCATCGTCGAGGCAGCATCTACGAGATCGACTCTTGAGCATACACCAACCATCCAGAGCGTGAGTCAACGAGCGATATTCTCCACACTCAATACGCCCAATCTGACAAACGGGATCGAGGTACATATCCTCATCCTCATGATAGACAATATGGCTCACATACTCCTCGATATCACCGGTGACCCACTCCATAAGCGTGGATACAGACGAGAGGCAGGAGAGGCACCAATCAAAGAAAATCTCGCAGCAGCACTCGTCGCATTCGCCAACTGGAAGTATACAACTCCCCTATCGGATCCGATGTGTGGATCTGGTACGATCGCGATCGAGGCCGTGATGATCGCTCGCAATATCGCTCCTGGTCTTGCCCGACATTTTCGTGTAGAGGAGCTCAAGTTCCACAATAGCGAGTTATTGCAACAAGTACAGGATACGGCTCGCAGCAAAATCTATCCAAGTGGCAAGTATACCGTCACTGGGATGGATATCGATCCTGAGATGATACGGATTGCGAGGGGCAATGCGAAGCGAGCCGGAGTCGACGGGGATATCATATTCTTAGTCGGTGACTATGTGGGGAGTCCAACATCTGAGGGCATCATCATCTCGAATCCCCCATATGGGAATCGACTACAAAACAACCAAATAGACACAATCTACCAGAAGCTAGTAAAAAATGTGAGTGATCAATGAGGCGGATTCATCACGAGTCACGATATCGGGAGGAATACTCTCGCCAACAAAAAACTCCTCAATGGAGGAGAAGAATGCAGATTTTGGTATAAGAAGGGTTAGTGATCTCCCATGAGGTAGACTATCAAAAAGTCTACTAGATGGGATGTTCCGCCTTAGCGGATTCACTCTACAAAAAGTGCAAGCAAAATTAAAAATCTCATCCCGATTAATCGGGATGAGATTTTTAATTGGAACTATTACATTCCGAAGAGTCCTTTGATCTTGGCGAATACTCCACCTGCATTCTTTTGTGCAAATGCCTTCACTTTTGCCATATCAGTATTCTTCATGGCTTCTTTTGCATTCTCAACTGCCTCAGAGACACCTGTTTTACCATCACCATCGACATCCTTGCCCATGAGTTCCTGAACCGCTTCCATCGCATTTTTGAAGTCGACCTCAGGAAGATCAGTTGTATCGATTCCGAGCTTTGCTGCTGCACCCTTGAGCCCCATAGTCGCTAGAGATGACTCGAACTTGTCACCGAGACCTGATTTGAGTTTTTCGATCATATCAGATGAGACACCTGATGCTGTGAGTTTTTTGATGATATCGTCCATAGGAGAGGAATGTTAAGAAAATAGAAGCCCAGAAAAATTCTAAACTATCGTCGAAAAGTATATATTTTTGATGAGGGAAAGCAAAAGATTCTAAAAAAGTGAAATTATCATAAAAAAAGCATCAAAAGTGTACAAAAATAGCAAGATTATTTTTGTTCTTTGTTTTGTCTTTTTATTTTTGCGATTATTTTGTACACTTTTATTTCATACTCTTAACCAACTTATTACTCGTATTGGTTGATTTTTTTCTATTTTAGTCGACAATAGTTATGTTCATTGTATCTATGTCTTTACCTTTTCTCATATGCTCGAAACAATTGCCATCATCCTGCTCGTCCTCTGGGTACTCGGACTAGTATCATCATATACTATGGGTGGACTCATCCACATACTAATCGTAGTTGCGATAGTATTGTTTCTCATACGAGTCATCAATCGTAACAAGTAATCCGGGTAAGAGATGAACAAAAAAATTCCCCCACTTTCGTGAGGGAATTTTTTGGATTATTGTGATGGTAGCGATACGGAGACTCGAACTCCGGTTACGGGAATGAGAATCCCGTGTCCTAACCCCTAGACGATATCGCCATATCTACAGGCGAACCTGTAGAATGTATTATTTGTTGAGATCTGTGGTGATACCCATAGATCGAGCAGAACCAGCTACGATACTCATCGCATGATCGAGATCATTGGCATTGAGATCTGGCATCTTTCCTTCTGCGATCGTCTTGAGTTGAGCTACAGTCATATGACCGACCTTAACCTTGTGAGATTCCTTTGATCCACTCTTGAGCTGGAGTGCATCTTTGATCCACCATGTCATAGGAGGCTGCTTGGTATAGAAGTCAAAACTACGATCTTCATAGATATTGATGACGGTAGGGAGGACCTTACCCATCTGATCTTTGGTCTTTTCGTTGAACTGTTTACAGAACTCTGCAATCTGGATACCGGTAGGCCCGAGGGCTGTACCGACTGGAGGAGCGGGGTTAGCCATTCCTGCCTTGAGTTGTAGTTTTACAACTTTGGTTGGTTTTTTTGCCATAATAATGGGGAATTACATATCACACGAGTGCACTATGATATGCTGATACATATGCTCCAGATCGGGAAATCCGAAACAGATGATCGAAATATAATTTTGTTTGAAGCTCGTGCATTATAAAGAAAAGTGAGAAAATGCAAGTGAAAATGTGACAAAAACTCTTATTTGTAGTATTATGACATCAATATGATAAATACCCCTGAATCATCTTCGCAGCGCATAGATATATGATATCATATGAGGACAACTTTACCGACTCTTCGATCTCACAATAATACAGCTATAATCAAAGAGATAGAAAAAAAAAATAAACCAACAAATACGAATGAATTCTTGGATACCTGGACAACATTTATTGGATCAAAGATAAAATACGATGCAATGAACTATGCTCTCATGAAAGAGTTTCCACTAGATTCAAAACAATGAGGATGGATAGATAATATAAATCTCACTGTCCTATCCATGAGCTATGAGCAGCGACTACTCACAATGAAAACTTTACAAAGATATCAACAAAAATTATCAAAAGAAGAAGCAGAGTATACAGATATAAATCTGTTACTTCTTTCTCTAAAAAATGGGAATTTTATCGAATTTGTAAAACTAGTAATCAGTATGCCAAGCTTGCAAAGAGTACTCCTATCAGACGATATTTTTGCTATAGAATGGATGCGACTCTACGAGAAAAGAAATGTATCAGAACTCTTGCAGATGGGAATCTGAAATTGCAAAACACTAGCAATCATGACTCAAAAAATTTTAGAAACTGGTAACAGTCGGTGGAAGCTGTGAATCAGAAAAATAGATATCATAGAATGAAACGATCAACATGTCACAATGAATATCCATACCAAAGATACAATAATCACATATGATCCTACAGCGGTTCTCTATCGCAAATAGTTATTCTCTCTCCTCGCCTCTCGATTTTTAGGCTTTTGACCTCTTTAATTCCATATGATCCTGGATCTCCGATGAAGCGAATCAGCTCTTCGATGAGTCAACGAGAGAGTCATTGTGATGAGCCATCTTGAGCACGTGTATAGAGATAGGAGATGATTTCGCCTTGGAAAAATGGAGACAATGAGAGAAAAGAGGCTGAGAGAAATGTATTCGGTTTTCAGGACTCGAGTTCTCATTTGCGAAGCCAACTCTCGACTGCATCCGAGAGAAAATCCCCGAGTGACTGCATATATGCTGAGAGCTCTGCGAAGGTATTGTGGACACTCGGATTGAGGGACTCGAGTACTGGGATGATATTGTGGCGAATGTGATTGCGATCGTAGGTTATATCCATATTGGTACTATCTTCACGATATTCGACCTGATTCTCACGAGCATATTCGATGATATCTGACTTGGTCATTGAGAGCAACGGACGGAAGAGAAAAGCTGAAACTATGCTCATCCCCGAGAGTCATCTCACTTTCCCGCCTTTCACCATATTCCCAATGATTGTCTCCGTCTGATCGACCGCATGATGAGCAGTGAGGATATAACTAGCACCATACTTCCCTCTAACTGATTCGAGGAATGCATATCTCTCTCGTCTTGCGATTGCTTCGAGTGAGGATTTTTCTATTTTTGCTATATAGGCAATATCTCGTTTCTCGCACTCGAATACGATATTTTCTCTATTGCATATATTTGCAACGAGTTCTCTATCTCAATCTGATTCTGTTCATCGGAGACAGTGATCCAGATGTGCGACTAAGATATTCTGTTTTTTGTAAGAATGCAAAACCAGATCCAAGAGTACCATACTATCGACTCCTCAGCTGATTGCGAGGACGATGATATCATCTGGGGAGACTTGAGATGAGAAAATAGAAAAAAAAGATTGCATACACCCGAGTATATGCAAAAATGACTTTTAGGAAAGTAGACTATTTTTTCGGAGTTATATATACTCACTGAGCTAGAAGTAATGACTCAATACGGATATATTTTCCGAATTTTGTAAGATCTACTCGTGATCGGATATCATCATTGATCATATTAGTCAACATATCAATTTTTTGTTGACTAATTCATTGATTCTTTAGGCTCATCATCTGCTGTTCAATGCTTTTATTAGCATAATTTATCCAAAAATCTGAATTCAGATCAGGTACTTGTTTATCATTTTCTTTTTTACCATATGATTCCCCACCAATCTGCATACTTGTCTCAGTAACAAATCTATCATTCCACTGTTTTGCTATAGCAGCTATATTTTGCATATAGCGAGTTTGTATCTGTGGATGTACTGCGAGTGCATCAGGATTATTTTTTGATATCTGAGGTGTAGTTTCTGGGTTTTTGAGTACTTCTGACATTTTTATGATTTGAAAAAAGAAATATTACATAATTATGATAACACAAAAAGCATATTTATGCAATATTTGTATTGAGTTTTCTAACAAATCCGATGAAGTCATCATCTGGGGCAACGATATTGAGCATTTCTTTGCTACACTTGGTGCACTTGTGGCGGATCATATCTCACTTGTTTCGCTTGTAATCAATTCAGGTAGGAGCCATCAATCCATGACAAGTAGACTGACGGTCTCCAGGACTCGTATCATCCACATGGAGTGAATAAAGACACACTGGACAGTGATTACGTGCTGAACCTGTCGGATGCAGAGTAACTCACATACCACAGTTCTGGCATGAGAATGACTCATTTCGCATTGTGAACCCCATATTTGAGAATCTTACTAAATATCTAATTCTATCATCATCGGACAGTGATCCGATCACATCTGATTCTGGAAGTATTCTATCTTGTTTGTTTTTGTCACAATAGAGTCATCTCCCCAGAGGGCGTCGATACGCCATCCGACATTGCGATCGCGAGACCTAGTAACAGGATCCCACCACGAGTAAACCTCAGCGACCCCAGGATTGGCCTCTCGCCAGATATCATGCCAGCCATCGATAGTACATGCATCGAGCCAAGCTCGCTCGAGTGGATGGAATCCGATCTTGCCATCATTGGCCTCAGGTCGAGCCAGATCGATGGCATGATGGGCACAGTTGATATCTCCACCCCAGAGGACGCTATGCCCGAGAGTACGGAGAGAATCCATATACGCCGAGAACTTCCGATAGAATACGAGCTTCCCCTGCCATGCCTCATCTGACTTGCCACCGTTTGGGAAATATATACCGAATATATCTGTTATTTTTTGGGTATTTTTGTTCATGAGGACAGTTTGAGCGACTCGTCCCTCGTTCGCGGTGGGATCACCAGGAAAACTCGATACGAACGATAC
>JANNYQ010000036.1:0-7163 GCA_031410215.1 Candidatus Altimarinota bacterium
TAGAATTTAGAGCTTAAGACTTAGTTCTAAGAGAGAAATTTCTTTTTCTCATCACTCAAGCACTAAGCACTAAGTTCTACCCCTTGCCCGGGTGGTGGAATGGTAGACACGGAGGACTTAAAATCCTCTTCCCAAAAAGGGAGTACGGGTTCGAGCCCCGTCCTGGGCACCATCAAAAATCCAAAATTTATACTTCTAAAGTTTCTCATTATGCTCAAGATCCGTCTCTCTCGTGTAGGTCGTAAACATGTTGCTAAATATCGTGTTGTTCTCACTGAACATCGCCAGGCTGCGAAGCATGGATTTATCAAGATTCTTGGATCGTATGATCCACACACCAAGGCTCTCATTATGGATATGGAAGAAGCAGCTGGATATATCAAGAATGGTGCTCAGTACTCTGATACCCTTGCGAAGATCATCGCAAAAAAATAAGCGTTTACCCTCGAATTTCCGAGGGTTTTTTGTAACATTTTTTTCTCATGACTGCTACACAATACCTTCAGTTCATCGTATCTGCCATCGTCATTAATTCTGCGGCCATCGAGATCACCGAAAAACAAGATGAGCTTGGTACACTCCTTTCGCTTCGTGTAGATACTTCTGATATGGCTTCCCTGATCTGACGATGAGGTAAGACGATTGACTCAGTTCGTACAGCACTCAGGGTATTTGGTGCAAAAACTGGTATCCGGCTCAATCTCCGTATCGTCGAAGAAGAGAGACAAAAATAGTCAATCCAATATAAAAAATTTTACTTTTTCTACACTTTCATTATAGTAACCGCATGACTGTTTTTGATACTATAGAATTCTCAGAATTGATTCGTTACGGTATAGCACTTATTGTGATATTCGCAGCTTTAGCTGCAATACTTTATACGATATGGGGAGGATTTCTGATGATCATATCTGGAGGTAAAGAGGAAAAGGTCAAATGAGCTGTTAATCATATTCGCCATGCGCTCATCGGTATTGCTTTTATTCTACTGGTTCTCTATATATTTCCACTCCTGATGCAGCTCATCGGTCTCCCATATGGAGAATATGCTCGTCCATCGGCCGTATTCCAGACGATTGCTGATATATCTGCTGGTATATTCGGTGTCGATGTTGGATCGAGTACGATAGTTCCAGGATCTGACACTACACTTCCCGCTGGTTTTTCTGATTTATAATTTTTTCCCATGGACTTCTCATTTATTCAATCTGCGTCTGCTGCGAGTTCTATCATAGATGCATCAGGATCATACACTCCAGCTGATCTTATCCGAGTTGGTGTATCACTGGTCGTCCTCGTTGCTGGACTTTGCTCGATCCTATTCATTGTATGGGGTGGACTGATGCTCATTCTCTCAGGAGGTAAAGATGAGAAAGTGAAGCCTGCTATTAATTCTATCCGCTATGCAGTGATCGGTATTATCGTTATTGTGATTGCTATATTCGTGGCACCGAAAGTGTCTGAGATGCTCGGACTCGGGACACATCAGTATCTCTCTCCACAGAACATATTCAACACGATAAAAACTCTCATGAATCAGATATTTGGCTGAGGGAGTGAGACCTATATCGATGGAGGACCATCTGGAGTACTGCCTGCTGGATTCTCGGATCTCTAAGACATCTCAAAACATAATATTTCTCCTGAAAATGGAGGATTTTTTTGTTATTTCTTTCTTTATTTTTCTTCGTTTCTCTCATCATTTCTGTTTGCAAATATCGCTCCTTTTCATATACTGGATGTGAATTTTTAATATATTTTCCCTATGTCAGATACTCCAGAAATAGATAATGAAATCGTACCAGAAATGCCTGAAAATAATACTGATTTAGATACTGAGTTTCTTGATCTTCCCCTAGCGGATGCACCTATACCATCAGGACCTGCTATGATGATTGGGATGCACTATGATGGAGATAGTGATCGCTCACTCGTAAATGAAATGGAGACCTGTTACCTCGACTATGCAATGTCAGTGATAGTTTCTCGAGCACTCCCGGATGTCCGTGACGGACTGAAACCGGTTCATCGTCGTGTGCTCTATGCTATGTATGAAGGTGGAGTGAGAGCAACGGGCAAGTATCGCAAGTCGGCTCGTGTTGTCGGTGATGTCCTCGGTAAATACCATCCACATGGTGATACTTCGGTCTATGATGCTATGGTTCGTATGGCTCAAGATTTCTCTCTCCGATATCCGCTCGTGGACGGTCAAGGAAACTTTGGTTCTATGGATGGAGACAATGCCGCAGCGATGCGATATACGGAGGTCAAGATGGCGAAGCTCGGAGAGCTCATGCTCTCAGACATCGATAAGGATACGGTTGATTGGAGAGACAACTATGATGCATCGACACAGGAGCCAACAGTGCTCCCAACTCGTATCCCTAATTTGCTCATGAATGGTGCTATGGGTATCGCTGTGGGTATGGCGACCAATATACCTCCACATAATCTTGGGGAACTCATTGATGCATTGATTTTTCTCCTTCATCATGCCTCACCAGAGACGGTCACTATTGAGGAGCTCCTAGAGTATATTCAGGGACCAGATTTCCCAACTGGCGGCATTATATATAATAAAAAAGATCTTCTCGATGCCTATACTCGAGGTCGTGGATCGGTCGTGATGCGAGGTCGTGTCGGGATCGAAGAGGGTAAGGGAGGTCGTGATATGATCGTCATTAGTGAGGTACCATACCAACTGAACAAAAAAGACTTCGTCGAGAAGATTGCTGGGCTTATCGTCGAGAAGATCATCATAGGTGTATCTGATATCCGAGATGAATCGAGTAGTGAGGGAGTACGAGTTGTGCTCGACCTCAAGCGTGATGCATTCCCGAAGAAAATCATCAATCAGCTATACAAACTGACTCCATTACAGACGAGCTTTTCTTACAATATGATTGCTCTCACGGATCGTGGAATGCAACCGAGACTGTTCAATCTCCGAGAAATGCTCATTGCATTTATCGAACATCGTCGTGAGGTTATCACTCGTCGTACTGCTTATGAGCTCGCTCAGGCAGAGGCTCGGGCACATATCCTCGAGGGGCTCAAGATCGCACTCGACAATATTGATGCTGTGATTCGTACCATCAAGGAGTCCAAAACTCGAGAGGACGCACATATGGCTCTCATGGTCGGATTTTCACTCTCTGAGAAACAAGCCACGGCGATCCTCGAGATGCAGCTTCAGAGGCTTGCATGACTCGAACGTAAGAAGATAGAAGATGAACTCATAGAGAAGCTCGCGCTTATCGCGGATCTCCGCAATATTCTGGAAACCCCATCTCGTGTTGCTACGATCATCGGTGATGAGCTCACAGAGACCCGAGACAAGTATAATAATCCTCGTCGCACTGAGGTACACGCTGGGGCGATTGGAGAATTCAACCCAACGGATACCATCCCCAACGAAGATGTGGTTGTGACGATGTCAAAGAATGGATATATTAAGCGAGTGAAAGCGTCAGCATTTCGTACGCAGCGTCGAGGTGGCAAGGGAATTGCTATGTCTGTGAAAGATGAAGATGAGATCGAAACGATTCTCTCAACCAAGAACCACAATACTCTCATGTTCTTCACGAATACGGGTCGAGTATTCCGTCTGCCTACCTACGAGATCCCAGAGATGCAGCGAACTGCGAAGGGACAACCCGTCGTCCAGTTCCTCTCACTTGCCAAGGATGAGTCGATCGCATCAGTACTTGATCTGACGAATATCCCAGGTAAGCACCTTTTTCTCATCTCCAAGGCAGCCGTTGTCAAGCGTATTGATATCGCTGACATCGCCAATATTCGTGCTAGTGGACTCATAGTCATGAAGCCACATGATGGTGATGCTCTCGGATGGGTACGAGTGACTGATGGAACTGACAATATCCTTCTCGTCTCTCGAGGTGGCAAGGCGATACAGTTCGATGAAAATGATGTCCGTGTCATGGGTAGAGCTGCAGCGGGTGTCCGTGGGATGAAGGTCGCATCGACTGATGCTCTCATCGTCGGTTGTGTGGCAGGCAAAGAGGCGAAATATATCCTCACGGTGTCTGAGAATGGTATGGGTAAGATCTCTTCACTAGAAGACTATCGTGAACAGGGACGAGGTGGATCAGGAATCAAGGTCGGAGCAACGACTGAGAAAACTGGAGCTATTATCGGTGCATTCACTCTCACGATCGAAGAGAAAGAATCCAATAGTGTCATCCTCATCTCGAAATCTGGTCAGACAATCCGAGTTCCTCTTGCGGAGGTCCGAGTCACGGGTCGTACTACACAATGAGTCATCTTCGGAAAACTCAAGGACAAAAATGATGCATTCACATCTGCTGCCGTATCTCTCGGTGGCGGAGAAGAAGATGCAGAAATTCTTCCAGAGGAAATAGTGACTTTGTAGGGTATGTATTTCTCTGGACTAGCTATTATCTTTATGCGAATATTACTCTCATCCTCTTGTTTGTCACTCTTGGCTTGTGTTTCATTTTTTGCCGTGATGACGCCAGTATCAGGATCCGAGTCGAGTATCATACGCAATATTGTCAAGATCAAAAACTATGAATCACGTCCTGATGGATCATATGTATTGAATAGTTATGGGAGTGCTATCGCTATCAGCTCATCTCGTATTCTCACGAATGCTCATGTCATCATGGGTAAAGATGATAAACCAACTGGCAATTATGAGGTATGTTTTTCGACAGATTTCGAGCGAGTCCCTCTCTGTAGTGATACAGCTCGACTTATCGCCTATGATAGCATTGCCGATCTGGCTCTTCTCGAGCTCTCACGAACAAATTCGCTCTCTCCATTTTCCCTATCGCCTGAGAAGATCGCTATTGGATCATATGTATCGATGTATGGATATCCTGCGATCGGCTGAGATACGATCACACGTACTGACGGTAAGATCGCTGGATATGAACAGATGATGTACAAGATAGATGGTACGATCGATCATGGAAACTCGGGATGAGGAGCGTTCAATAACTCGGGTGAGCTCATCGGCATACCTACTGCTATCGCCTCAGATAATGCATCAATCGGATATATGGTCCCGATTCGACGTATTGCAGATTTTCTCAACAAAAAAACAACTAGCTACGAGATATCAACTAGCCAGAGAGATCGAGACTTCATACAGTTTATCTCACGTATACAGTTCTATCGTCCCAACAAGAGTAGCTATCGATGGAATGATATTGTGATACGCAATCCACGTATCTATGGATATACGCTCAAGTCGAGTATGATCAGTTCTGACAATCGTATGGCAACTTGGAAATTTACTGACACCTATGAGCGAGTATCGATAGTATTCTCGTGTAGTGATGATGTAGGAGAGATCACTGGATGGGAAGCAAGACGAGAGGGGCTCAAAAAAGAAAAAGAAACTTATCCAACTTGGATGATACAGGCAACAGATGATCCGAAATATCTGACTATCACTGCTTCAAACAAAGGATATGACTCGAGTACTACTCTTTACTACAAAGCATATGATGCCTGCTTCGCTGAGGTTACTCCACAAGATAGCAAAAAAGATATCAAGTCTATAGGCAAGGCTATCAGATTTCTTAAAGAGTGAGTATCATTTCGTCGTGTATATAGTCTTCCTACTGCACAAAATAATCCATATTTCTCTATCACGGGTATCGCCCGAGATACTCGTATTATTCGATCCATCAACCAAAGTGGACTCATATCACTTCTTCTCTGAGTAGAGATAGTACCAGGTAATTGGCTCAATGCGACCGTCGAACACAGAGAATATGATACTCTCTCTGAGCTCTGAGGGGATCTTGATCTGGATTTTGATAAGATCACCACCTGGGATAAGTATATATCTGCTATTGCGGATTTTGGCATCAAAAGGTCTGAGATAGCTACACTTGATCTGGGACCTGAAAAGAAGGGGATACTCGTAGCTCACTATAATAGTGAGAAAGAATCTACCAATATCACCTTTCAGTATCTCTATCGGACATCTTTTGGCAAATATGCGTATTGGTCTTGGTCAGTGGAAAGAGATGGAGATAAGATATCTGAGACCACTCGCCTCAAACAACTATTCTCTTCACTAAGCTATCCTGGACAAATCTTTCTCAAATAAAAACATTCCCCATGCAACAATATCTCCGACTCGAAGAAATCAAACTCGCTCTAAATGATGATGAAAAACTCCTTGAGATCAAAATCCTCAAAATCCTTGGAATCAAAAAAGATGATATTATATCTTATAGCATAGTCAAAAAATCGATCGATTCACGAGACAAGAATGCTATTCTGTTTATCTACAGTGTCGATGTAGACCTCAAGCAAAAAAATATCAATCTCACTAAACCAAATCTCCTCAAACACAAGGCAAAGTATATCGAACAATTTGTCTATGAGATCCCTGTAGTCCCTCTAAACCCGTCGAGAAAACGCCCGATCATTGTTGGTACTGGTCCGGCTGGACTTTTTGCATGATTGGCATTGGCTCGAGCTGGACTCAATCCGATCATCATCGAACGAGGCAAGGCAGTCGAGGGGCGACTCGTCGATGTGGGAATGTTCATGAAAGGGTGAGTACTCGACAAGAACTCCAATATTCAATATGGAGAAGGGGGGGCGGGAACTTTCTCTGATGGCAAGCTCTACACAATGATCAATGATCCTCGTAGCAAGTATGTATTCGAAGAGATGGTCGCAGCCGGAGCACCTGAGGAGATCATGTATAAGGCTAAAGCTCATGTGGGAACTGATAAACTCAGGATCCTAGTGAGAGAACTACGAAAAAAAATTATTTCACTTGGTGCAGAAATTCGCTTTAGTACTTGTATGACAGATATGGAAATCGTCGATGGGAGGATTGTGGCGATCATCGTGAATGGAGGTGAGCGGATCGAGTGTGACACGCTCATCCTTGCGATCGGACACTCAGCTCGTGACACTTATGAGACCATTCTCGATAAGTGACTCGATATCGTCCAGAAACCGTTCTCGATGGGAGTACGAATCGAACATGACGCAAATATGATCAACCGATCTCAGTTCGGTGATGCGTGCGTGAGTCCCAAGCTCGGAACTGCGAGCTACAAACTCGTCACCCATGGTACCGATACTCGTACGGTGTACTCATTTTGTATGTGTCCAGGTGGTCATGTGGTCGCAGCCTCATCTGAGGA
>JANNYQ010000037.1:0-3588 GCA_031410215.1 Candidatus Altimarinota bacterium
CCAGTCTGTCTCATCACCTCGAGTCATCGTATCACATACCGATAGTTACCTACTTCGAGTGTATGAGCATATTCTGGATCGACTCTCTCGAGCATATTCCAGAGTTCTTGGTTTCATTTTGCCACTCTGATGTTCTCTAGATCTTCTCTATACTCCCAGTCTGGAGGCGTACCTGGATATCCCATCTCATAGAGGAGTCCATCGATATAGAGCCCAGTTCAGCCACAGAGGATCGGGATTTTTCATTTGTTCTGTATTTGTTCGATGATCGGGAGTGCTTGTTTCACAAAATCGACTACCGAGAACACTTGACTCGGATCGATGATATCAATCATATGGTGTGGGATATTTCGCATTTCTTCGCTCTTGATCTTGCCAGTTCCGATATCCATATATCGGTAGATCTGACGTGAATCTGTAGATATGATCTCACTGCCTATATACTCAGCCACATCGAGCGAGAGGGCTGTCTTGCCACACGCAGTGGGTCAGTAGATGACGATGACTTTTGGGAGTACTGTCTCACTGGATATATAGGTATCGATCTTTTCTTTATATTGTTGGAGCATTGAGTTCTTTTTTGATAGTGGAGATATGCGTGTCGATATCCTCGATGAACGAGAGTGTGATCACAAAAAGTGGCACTCCAACAAGGAGTCAGATGAGTCAGAGAAAGTGCTCAGATACGAGGAGTATGACGAATGTGACAAATACTGGAATACGCATATAGGAGGATACTATCTGCGGATTGAGATAATATGCTTCGATCGCATGGACGATTGCGATCATGGCGATGACGAGTGCTACGGAGGCACCACCACCATACCCGTAGGCGATGATGAGGATCGGGACTCCCGAGATGAATGTCCCAAAAACAGGAATAAATCCAAAAACAAGTACAATGAGTGAGAGTGTGAAGATAAATGGGAATATCGTACCCCCATGGAAGAGTGATATGATGATGAGTCCAATAGAGGTGAGAACAGCATTGACTATGGCAATCAGTGACTGAGCCCTGAGGATCGCTCCGAATCCATTCCCGATTTTGCTAGCAATGATAGCATATTCCCGATAGAAAAATGCGAAATTCCCTCACTTCATCTGAGAGAGAAATCGAGCAATCGGCTGACGCTCTATGACGAATATATAGGAGAGGATGAGTCCGATGAGGAACTTGGTCAGTATGATTCCCGCATTGCGGAGGTATCCAAGGATGGATTGTCCGATGGTCTCGAGATTGTCCTTATTGATAATATCTCCGACTATTTGATCGAGTCCGAGAGGGATAGAGAGCTGAGACTCTAGTCCTGCTATAAATCCCTGAAGTTGTGTCGCGATCTGTGGTGCCCGCCCGATGAATTGTCAGATCTCGATGATGATCTGGGGGACTATATTGACAAAAAGAAACACAATAATGAGAATGAAGAGAATATAGAGTATGCTCACGACAATATTGGTACTATTGTATCTGAGTGCGATCTCGGCTGCTCGGTTGCGTCTCTCATGGAGTCCCCACCGATGGATGATCCCCGATATCCATGACCCTACCTCGAGAAATAGATATGCAAAAAGAAACGTTATAAAAAACAAAATCAAAAAGTCCGAGAGGAGATACCCGACGAGAAACAGCAATCCAAATGCGAAGAGTTTTTCGAAAAATATACCAGAGAATACGAGAGGGATGAGTTTTTGGAACATAGTTCTAGAGAGTTACATATGAGAATTGTATCGAAAAAGCGAGAAAAGCAAGCAATAGCTTACTTGATCATATATCACCCATATTTTTATCTCATCTGCAATCTATTTTCTTCTATTTCTGACGTTTCTTTCGAAAAATTAATATTTGAGTAATAATCGTGTGTATAGTATAATTAGATTTCGAAATCAGTACTTCACAAAACTATGGAATATCTCAGATATTCGCGTATATTAAGAAGTATGCCCAATACCTATAGTCTCACCAATATTTCTTCATTTTTATTACTCTTCATTCTATGAAACGATATATAGTTATTCCAATAATCCTTCTCACTTTCTTGTTTTCAGGTTTTCTTTACGCTGAAAATGATCAAATGATAAAAGATAGAGAATCTAAAGAGATTCTAAAAAATATTCGAGATAAAGAACCAAATCCTATTTCAGTTCTCGAAATACAAGACAAATGAAAATGAAAATTTTCTCAAGAACAAAAAAATTATGAGATAAATATCTGATTTGACTCAGAGACAAAGAAGGTGATTCTAAAAAAGAAATGACTCACCCTTTCCATAGAACTGCCACATCGTTCAAAAAATAGTCCTGTCAAGCTCCTTGATGGACAAGTTATATCATCTGATGAGTATATGGATATTGTAACACAATCGATTGATGGAGGAGTTCGGCAATTAATCACGATACATTCTGTTGATGCAGATAGAATCTATGATTTTCCTCTAACACTCCCTGAATGATATAATCTACTTCAAGATGGATCTTGAAATATTTCTATTAAAAATAATGAAGGAAAAATTTTATCATCAATTGTAGCACCTTGGGCAAAAGATGCTAATGGTATAAATATACCAACACATTATGAGGTTTTATGAAATACACTTCGTCAGTATATTGATTTCGATGCTAATACAGCATTTCCAGTTGTGGCAGACCCAGCATGGTGTGGACAATCGATTGCATCTACAAGTTGGATAAATCGTTCTTGAGTATGGTCATTGAGTATCACTCCTACAGCATGCTGAAGAGCAGGTATACTTGGTGCTGGTGGATTTAATGTGAATTATAGTTGGCAAGAGGTACTCAATCTCACGCCAGTCTCCAGTTTATGGAATAAGGCTTATGGAACTTCGGTATATTGGTCAATGTATGATCAATATGCTTGTCATGCAAATTTCGTTCTTTTAAAACCAGAATGGAATCTTGGGCTTATTTGGAATATTGAACCTAGTAGGCCTAATGTGGGTTATGCTACTACTGTTCTCAAAGGTTGTAATCCTTAACTATATTTAGTATTATGCATCAAAGATCAAAGAGAGCAATTAAAATATTCGGCATATTTATACATACATACACATTGTTTACTGTTTATGTCAGTATAGGGGCTATGTTTGCAGATAACTATGTCTCGAAAGAGACATTTGGGTCATCACAATATTCAGGCATACTGTCACTATTGTTACTGGTACTAGCATGTACTTTTTGATTTGGGATATTTAGATGAGGACGGAATTGGATCAAAATATATAGTTTTATATGTATATGTATTATTTTGCTTGTATATTCTAGTTATATTGCTGTTAATCTCTCGTGCAATGCGAGAGCTCGCGAATCCTTTGATTCTCAAAACTTTGAACCCGCCAATTGGCGGGTTTCTTTTTTTGTTCTCGGATTTGCAAAAAGCGAGAAAAGCAAGAAATAGCTTACTTGATCATATATCATTCATACTTTTATCTCATCTGCAATATAATTTCGAATTTTCTTAGAAAAATTAATATTTGAGTAATAATCTTGTGTATGATATATTTAGATTACGAAATTGATATTTCAGAAAACTATGGAATATCTCAGATATTCTCATACAATACGAAGTATGCC
>JANNYQ010000038.1:0-6122 GCA_031410215.1 Candidatus Altimarinota bacterium
GGTTCTATTATCAGTTTTTCTCTCGCTATAGCACTCACGGCTGTCTGGCTCATCCCATGGGGCAATCTCTGGATAGGGACATCACTCGTCATCATGCTGATTATAGCATGACTCCTGGCATATGTATTCTCTCGGACTCGATCTGCAAATGCGATCATCAGATCGAGTATCGATATCACACTCGGCTGGATCATCATGGCGACAGCACTGAATGGGACACTATGGATGCGATATATGGGATGGTCTCTCGGGGGTCCGACGGATCTCTACTATGCGATATTCGCACTTGGTGCTATCCTCCTGATCATCTCTGAGCTCCAGTGTCGATATCGGACGTATATCATATCAGGAGTATTCCTCTGGACGCTGCTCGGCGTGTATATAGCACACCCTACGATGGAGATGAGATGAGTTGTTATCATATATGTGATCACTATCGGATTCTATATTCTGCAGTCTTTGAGAAATAAAAAGACAGCACTCAGTGCTCTCAAGTTCTGGTAAGAGATATCATCCCATCAAAAAAACCCGAATTCTCAGATTCGGGTTTTTCTATGGATTATGGATTATCCTTTGACTGACTCAGATTTGCGTACTGCGATAAAGTAGATATAGATACCGAATACTGCCTTCGCGAGGAGATCAGCGATCGTATACCCGACCTGTACTGCGACCATAGCACTTGATCCCTCGAACCCGAGGAGAGGGAGGATATAGACGACTGGATAAAAACACCACGTAGCAACGATGATCCATCTTGCTGTGACTATGAGGCTCTTGATCTCAGCTGGTTGACTCTGGATAGAGGCACTGAGTCCGACGAAGAGCTGGTAGACGAGATAGACAAAAGGTATCATCCCGAGAGTCCACCATACGAGTTTCGTCGACATATCAGTTGCGGTCTCTCCTGGATATCCGAGGATGACCATGAGAGCAGCCATAACTCCGAACCAGAGTGACTTGGAGTACGTCTCTTTGCGTGAGAGTCCCATCACGAGGATGAGTTCGATGAGGAGGAGTGGCACAGTGAGGAGCCAGTCTACATATCGATATGCATGGTTAAATGCCTGACCAGTCACCGATATAGTATTACCTACTACCTCGTATGCTCCATCCCAGCTATTGAATATACGAATATAGTGATATGTCGCAATCGCTGTGACAAGTCCTGAGATCGTGAGAGCTGTACGATACTGTGCCGCTACCTTCGATCGCTCGAGCCAGAGAAATAGTGTCGCCGCACCCATACCTGCGATGGCAAATGAGAATGCATTGTATACCATATCAAATTGAGCTATGCTGATAACATCCATAGTGAAAAAGGAAAAGAAATAAATGCAGAAGCATAGTATGGCTATTGCGAGAGTTTGCAAGCCTATACTCGATCTATGGTATGTTTTTGTATTGACGATTATTTGGATTTCCATTCTAGAATTCACTTTTGAATAAATGTTTGCTTTTCCTACAAATTTTGCTATCATTTTGCTGATTTTAGATCATATTTACCTATTTTCCCTATTATGGATTTCAAACAAGCACAAGACATGATGAAGCTCCAGCAGCAGGCTCAGAAAATCCAAGAAGAACTCTCAAACACTCATATCGAGGCTGAGGTCGACGGTGTCGTCGTCACGATCGATGGACAGCTCAAAGTAGTCTCTACAGTGATCGAGAATACTACAATTCTGGGTGATCAAAAGAAGCTCGAAAAGGCTATCACTGATGCAATCAACAAGGGTATGAAAAAGGCTCAAGAGATCGCTGCAGATCGTATGAAGGGGGTAATGGCCTCCATGGGACTCAATTTACCAGGCATGTAAGAAAAATATTGAATAACTTCCAACTTCTTTGTCAGGAAAATTTCCTCTTGTTTACTTACATATCAGTAGGCTCATTTCGAGAAAATTTTCCTTCCTCGAATTTCTTGTTTTTGAATATTTTTTTTCTCTCTATCATTTCGAGGACGCCCCTTTGCGAAGGATTGGAAGTACCCTTGGGGTACGAATAAATCCAGCAATCTAAATCCTAAAATCTAAGTTTTCAACTATGTCCAATCCTCAAATCCTCCTCTCTACAACACTCGGAGATATCACTCTCGAGCTCTTCCAAGCTGCAGCACCCAAGGCTGTCGAAAATTTCGTCGGACTTACACAGCAGTGATACTATGATGGTATCATATTTCATCGTGTGATCCGAGACTTCATGATCCAGGGTGGAGATCCGACTGGAACTGGCTCAGGTGGTAAAAGTATCTGGATGAGATCATTCGAAGATGAGTTCTTGGATTCGTCTCTCACTCACAAAAAATGAGTCATCTCTATGGCGAATGCAGGGAAGAATACAAATGGTTCACAGTTTTTCATCGTGACAGCGGCGAATGCATCTTTTCTTGATCGCAAACATACGATATTCGGTCATGTTATCTCCGGTATAGATATAGTCGATGCGATCGAGTCGAGTAAAACTGATCGCAACGATCGACCGACAGAAGAGATCAAGATAATAAAAGCGACGGTACTCGCATAAACAGAGATCATATCTCAGTAGTCCTCCTATCGGAGGATTTTATTTTGTTATCACCATTATTCAGCCATACCAATCATGAAAATACTTGACCGATGAGTCATGCGTGAATCCAAGATATGTCCAGTCTGTCACAGAGCATTCTCGAATCGATAAAAGTGAAAAAAAGAGTGGGAAAATGTCATCTATTGCTCAGAAAAATGCAAGAAAAACAAAAAATCATCATTGTCTGGTACAAGCGGGATCTCCGTATAAGTGATCACCCGCCTCTCACTGATGCTCTCTCTTTATGAGAGAGTAAGGGTATTTCTGTGCTTGCGGTCTATAGTTTTGAGCCTCGCGTGACGAATGCTCCTGACTTCTCCGACTTTCACCGACAATTCATAGAAGAGTCTCTCATAGATCTCAGTGAGTTACTCCATAGTATTGGTATACCAATCATTATATTCGAACGCCATATATCAGATGTTATGAAGTATATTCTCGAACGCTATGATGTGGATTCGATTTTTTCTCATGAAGAGACGGGGAACGCTATCACCTATGAGCGAGATATCATGATGGGAAAATATCTTATGGCCAAGGGGATTGCGTGGACTGAGTGCCCGACTAACGGCGTCGTGAGGCGACTGTCATCTCGTGATGACTGGACTCGTATCTGGCAGAGTCGCATGATGGTACCAATACTGCCTCCTCCTCAGTGACAGGAGTATTGGGATACTCAGATTGCCTGAGATGACTGGCAACGCAACATCGGCAATCCCTATATCCAGGCTGGATGAGAAAAAGAATGACAAAAAACTCTCGCTTCGTTCCTCGTATCTCGAGGCAAAAAGTATATGGGTGGTATGAGTCGTCCGATCGAGTGACAAGAGGCAAGCTCCCGAATATCTGTGTATTTCGCATATGGATGTGTATCTCTACGGCAAGTAGTACAGATGACCTGGGTTCGTATGCATGACTTGAAGGAGAAATGAGACTCCAAATTTCTCAGATCTCTCCAGGCATTCCACTCGCGACTGCACTGGCAATCACACTTCATCCAGAAGCTCGAAGATGAGCCACTACTCGAGAATATGAATGCGGTGAAACTCTATGATAGTATCAGAGTCGAGTATGATGATGAGATCATGTCAGCAATAGAGGATGCTCGTACAGGAATACCATTTATTGATGGGATCGTGAGGCAACTCCAGGCGATCTGATGGGTCAATTTCCGAGCCCGAGCAACACTGGTATCGTTCGTCACCTGTACCTGTATGCAGCCATGGCAGGGGAGATTTGCACACTGGCTTGCTCGACTTTTCACTGACTATGAGCCAGGGATCCACTATATGCAACTCCAGATGCAGTCGGGTACTATGGGGATCAACACGATCCGCATCTACAATCCGATGAAGCAACTGCATGATAAGGATAGTGATGGGCTCTTCGTCGATGCGTATCTGTCAGAGCTCGCGAAGCTCCCGAAGCATCTCCAGTCAGCTCCCTGGGAGATATCTCAGATGGAGTCTATCGAATATGGATTCGTCCTCGGACGAGATTATCCATATCCTATAGTCGATGTCGAATCAGCCAATAGATCAGCACGAGAGATCCTCTACGATATGAAGTCGCATATCGATCCGAGGGTCAAGAAGGCAATCGTCGACAAGCACGCAAGTCGTAAGTGAGCCCCTCGCAAGACTACCAAGAAAAAAGAACCCCTAAAAATAGATACCAATCTCTCACTTTTTGATTAAAATAGACTCATGAAAAAAGCCCAGTGGATCATCTATGATCAGTGTAACGTCAGATATATCGAACCCTGAGTGACGGATATATTTTTTATCTTGTTCACAGGAGCTCGTATATCGAGTCCTATGGGAGATCTCACATTCAATACTCGGAGTCTGATTGCTGAGTATGCGATAGCTCGAGAGTTCCTCGCTGAGTGTGAGAAGCTCGGATATGCGACTCACTGGATCGAGGCTGATAGCTATAGTATAGGCATAGAAAAATTCGTCCAGAAATCAGGGATCACAGATATTGTATCCATGCGATCATCGGAGGAGTATCTTGCTCGCAAGATCGATACATATATACTCCAGTGAGTATCAATTCAGATATTCGAGAATCGACAATTCATCATCACCCACGAGGAGTTCAGCGAACAATTCGAGAAGCCTCCTGTGATGGAGACATTTTATCGGTATATGAGAAAGTCGAGAAATATCCTGATCGAGGATGATGGTAAGCCTGTATGAGGCAAGTGGAACTATGATAGCGAGAATAGGAATTTCGATAAGACTCATACCCCATCTTGGTCGTGGAAGCCGAGTGATACGAGATATATCGATGAGGCTCGTGAGTACTATGATGCTCTTAGTCTCTCATTTCTCCTGCCAGTATCACGCCGAGATGCACTCTCACTCCTTCAGTACTTCCTGGAGTATCACTATTCGGACTTCGGCAGACTCGAGGATGCGATGTATCATGATGATATGCGAGTACATCACTCGATGCTCTCTTCAGCGATCAATTTTGGTATATTGCATCCATCTGAGGTCATCGATGCAGCGATCGGATGGCATGCACCACTGTCGAGTGTCGAGGGATTCGTCCGACAGATCCTCGGCTGGCGTGAGTATATGAGGCAGTTCTATCTCTACTACTATGACGATATCTACAGTCAAAATGTACTTGATCATAATACAGAGCTTCCAGAAAAATGGTGGAACTATGGATGAGCAAAAAATGAGTGAGAGATCACAGGACTCAATTGCGTAGATACAGTGGTGAGACGAGTCCAGGATGAGAACTATTCTCATCATATCGAGAGACTCATGATCGTCGGGAACTATACGCTCCTCATGGGATATCATCCACATAGTGTCGATCGGTGGTTCGCCGAGATGTATACCGATGCGTTCGAGTGGGTCGTCACGCCCAATGTGATGGCTATGAGTCAGTATAGCGACGGAGGTCGTCTCGCGACCAAGCCCTATATCTCAGGAGGGAGCTATATCGAGAAGATGAGCAACTATTGCAAGTGATGTCAGTATAGTGTGAAGGAGAAAACCTGTCCGATGACGCATCTCTACTGGGACTTCGTCGATCGAAATCAAGCAATATTTTCTCGGTGACGGACTCCCTATATCCTCTCGACACTGGCAAAAGTCGATATCGAAAGAATCCGAAAAGCAAAAGAAAAATTCATCCATAAAATCCTCTAATCCTATGAGAAAACCCTGGAATCTCCCATCATATCCTGTCTACTCCCTCTTGACCGATAGTACTCAAGAGAAAAATCCTATTGTAGAAGGAGGAAATTTTCAAAAACAAGAAGTTCAAGGAAGTAAAATTTTTTCGAAAGGAGTTTATACTGATATAAGCGACTGAGAAATAAATTTTTCTGACTATGAAATTCGTAGTTTTTCAAGATTTCCTAGGAATATGAATGTGATGACGTATGTGATCCCTGTGAGCATGTCCCCGAAGCACTATATCATCGCTCTCTATCGTGATACTCAGTCTCTCTCGAACTGGCAGTCGAGTCATAGAGGTATCCTCCAGATCCTCGCACCGACTCACTCATCACTCGTGCGAGTCCTCGGGAA
>JANNYQ010000039.1:0-1576 GCA_031410215.1 Candidatus Altimarinota bacterium
ATATCAAACAACAGGATCCATATACTATCGGAACGGTAGATACAGCATTCAAGCTGATCTGACCAGATCACAAGATCGAGGTAGGAGGTGTCCCAGATCCGAAGGTATCTGGAGTGACTTGCTTTTATAGTCGAGCAAGAACTGGTGGAATCAGTGGAGCGATATGACTCGCTGAAGATACGAGTGATGCATCGGTCGCGTGTCGACAAACTGGGCAGATCACATTCGTAGAGCCAATTCGAACAAGTGAAGAAATATGGAACGAGTCAACCAGTTTCTTTTTCAAAAAAATCCGAATCGTCAGGTTCTATGACAAGTCCTCAAATAGTCTCATCTATCTCGTCTACTCAGACAAGCTCATCGATGGATCACCCAAGAACTCTATCTCCGCCGTCGCACTAGATTCAATACAACCAACACTCATACAATAAGTGAATCTCCTTATCATCGGTATGATCATATATATAGTATTTGCTTTCTCTTCATCTCTGCATAAAATAAAAGTCTACTAATTCTCAATTATGCTCGATGTATTCCATAGGATCATCCATATGGATATCCGATCGGCTCTCGTCTCTGTATGGAAGAGATTCCCACTCTCGATACTTATCATCATAGTCCTCTCGGGACTGTGGTTCTATGCGGTCAATATCGATGAGTCCATCGAGTGAGTCCACAGAGCGATCGTGACTCTGATCGTTGTATTCTTCCTCGCGACAGCACTCGCACTCGCCGCCGAGTGACACAAGTGGAGATATGCTCCGGTCGTGACATATATCCTACCGATCGTATTCGGAGGATTCTTTTACTTCACAACGGTGGATCTCTATGATTCGAATATGGAGCTCGTGACATATATCGTACTCACTCTCTCTGGGTTCATTGCTTCGGTTTTTGTTGCACCATTCCTAATCTGATTCATCACTCGACGAGAGGAGCGGGTATCACACTTTTACAACTATTTTGTACAGATAGCATGGGTGTTCCTGATGGCTCTGGTGGTCGGTGGATCTCTCATGGCTCTGGGTGCTATCGCTATCGCCTCCGTGAGTACCCTCTTCGATATAGTTCGCAACTGGTCTGAGCTGGACAAGCTCTATGGCAACTGGGCAGTCATCTCACTTTCGATCATCGCACCACTCTATGCCCTCATACAGCTCCCATGAGCGAGTGACTATGAGAAAGGTTCCTTCGTGAAAAATCGATTTTTCTCCTTCCTCGTGCGCTATGTCGCGACTCCTTTTATCTATATCTACTTCCTGATTCTCTATGCGTATACGGCGAAGGTACTCGCGAACTTCTCCGACTGGCCGAAGTGAGTAGTGAGCTGGATGGTGATCGGATTCTCAGCGTTTGGATACCTCATCTATATATTTTCTCGGGCATACGAGGAAGAGAGTACGCTCACTCGGGTATTTCGTCGGTATTTTCCATTTCTCGTACTCCCCCAGGTATGTATGCTATTCTATGCTATATACCTGCGTATCGCTCAGTACGATATCACGATGAATCGATACTTCGTGGTCGTGTTCGGCATCTGGCTCATGATCATATCCATATACTACGTAGTCTCTCA
>JANNYQ010000040.1:0-6170 GCA_031410215.1 Candidatus Altimarinota bacterium
ATTCGATATCTGAAATCAATTGCTGAGCATTTTCATCAGCATTCCAAGAATAGTTTCGTTGAAAAGGTGGAACTGTATAGCTTCTATGAAATAGATCTGATAAGAATTGTTGTCGAGCATCTATAGATGACATATTAATGAAAGACTAAGAAATTAAAATAATGTGCATGATTTTGCTCTAGATATTAGAGTCCTGTCGTCCCGAATCCTCCACGATCCGCTGCATTCATCTTTTCAACGAGTTGGAACTCTGGTTTCTCTATTTTCACGAACATACCCTGTCCGATTCGTTCTCATTTTTTGATATTTACCTCTTCTTTTCGCATATTGATATAGGCGAACTTGACCGTATCAGCATCTCCACAATAGTCCTGGTCTATAATACCGATACTATTGACCTGCATGAGACCATAGTTCTTGAATGTACCTGATCGAGGAGCAATAACGAGACAGTATCCGTCTGGGGTTGCGATCACCGTCCCAGTGTCGACGAGTTTCCACTCTCCAGGAGCAAATACGACATCCTCGAGTGCCTCGAAATCGAACGCACAGGCCCCAGGAGTCTTGTACTCGAGAACCTTTCCTGAACTATTTTTGATCCGAACTTGCATAGATAACCAAATCTTAAAAAATACCTCCAGATTATATGAAAATAGGAGGATTTGGCTAGTAGAAAAGTTATTTTTTGATATACCCCACCATATTATCCTCCCCCTCCCCATATCGTCCAATTTTTTTGTAATCTTGGTCTGGTGGAGAACTCATCTCAGCGAAAAGGAGCTGGGCGATATCCATACCAGGGCGGAGAATGATCGGTACCGAGTTCATATTTGCGAGCTCGAATGTGATATTGAGATAGTGACCAGGGTTGATGAGTCCTGCGGTGTTATGGACAATGAGTCCGATACGAGCGAGAGATGACTTCCCAGAGAGCTGGATGAGATATTTTTCAGAGCCAAATTTCTCTATACTCGTACCGAGAACCGTCACTCCAGGCCTGAGGATGAGTCATTGCTCAGCTGTGACGATGATCTCTTCGTACTCAGGGAGGATATGATTGACTGGATCGATATTGGCGACTGAGTACTCTTTCACTATGAGAAATCTATCTCCGAGACGGATATCATAGCTCGCAGGCTGGAGACGAGAGTCGTCAAAACCAGAGATAGAAATAGTACCAGAGTCGATAGCAGTACGGATATCACGATCAGAGAGATACATAGAATAAAAAATTATTTTTGCTTAGTATATCTATTTTCTCTGGATTTCAACTCCCTTGAGATAATATTGTATGATTTTCTGGTAGTCCCATCCCGATTGAGCCCAATATGTCGCTCATACTCCAGAGATCCCGACGCCATGTCCAGCTCGAGTCTTTCACTCGGATCATGGATCAATGACGGACTGGAGATATGGTGTATCGATACAATTCGATGATCCATTTTTCTGACAATATTCGAGTGCTGAGAGTGTCCGACCATCCGAAGATGAGTGATACCATGGCTTGATGAGCTTGCCCGAATAGGTGATCACTTGAGCACGAGTCACATCAACCATCTTTGCAACATTTGGGGATCTGAGCTCATACGAATAGCCAAGATACTTCTGGAATACATCAGGATCATCAGATCCATCATAGGGCTCGCCTGCGAATTTGCGATTGCGAGGATCCATATACCACCGAGCATACGAGCGAGCTGAGACAACTATTGTTTTGATCTTCTCTGTGAGATCATTATTGGAGACCTCTCACATTCCTTTGAGATACCATTCGATTGGGAGATCATTGATGATTACAAGTTTGCCATCTTGATTGATGATACGGATTGTATCTCGGAACATATTATCATTGTATTTTGCACTCTTGTCCCAGTCTGGTACTCGATCCCATGAGTCGATACGGACTACGGTATGAGCGAGCTTGATTATTGATCCAGTATAGGTTTTACCTCATATTATTGCGATGAGTTTATTTTTTCATACTATTCATACTTGAACTTTCTCTGAGGATTTGAGTGAGATTTTTTGCTTATCTATCATGAGTATTCCGACTTTTGCATCAGCTGTTGCGAGGACTACATTGGTTGTGTCTGGATACGAGAGACGAACCCGGAACTTGGGTCAGATGTATCGTACTGTTGGGACGATCATAGTTCTAGGAGAGAGGACTGCAGCAGAGGCAGCATTCGCCACTGGGAATATGCCTTCTTGAGGAGATATGATTTTTTTGAGTGTTAGATTCATCCTGCGTTCTGGTGGCACAGGCTCGATAGCATATACTTGATTGAGTACTGGTGTATATACCTGATCGAGACTCGCAATCCACTTTGCAATATATGGATAGAGATTGGCACCAGGACAGTCTGTAGATCTCACATCCCGATGTCCGAGAAGCGATTGGGTTTTGACGATTTGGAGCGAGCTACAATCTGAGCTAGCACATGGAGTGCCTATAGCCTCTCGAGAGAGCGTGATGCCGTATTTTTTGGCCAACATGGGTATCAGCCGCTCGAGTCCAGCTATCTGATCACGGTTGAGTGTATTCGCAGAATAGTTGCCTAGTACTACGACACCAACGGTTCCCATATTATTGTAGGCAGCATGCGTGCCGACGACATAGCTTCCTCCTGCCCTCCCCTCATATATCTGTCCTCGTTGACCAATTACGTAGTTATATGCAATATCTCACCAGTCCTTATCAACTGTATGGTTACGATAAATAGATCGGATGATCTCGGCATCAGTTTTGTCACTCGTGAGCGTCACACCTTCATGATGGATGATGATACGAGAGATTTGCTTCACTTTTTGCATGGAGATGCGGAGTGGATGTCAGTTTTCACTGTATTTCCGCTCTACAACCTCAGCACTGATCCCGAGATACTTTTGGATGAACTCGAATCGAGTATTTTCGGCATTGATAGCATCGAGCTGTCATTGTGTTTTTGGATTTTGGATATATTGCAGTATTGCTGCTTGTTTTTGTATCCAGATTGGACTATCAGCATATCTGAGAGTCTCATCTGCCCCCCATTCAGAGCGAGGTATGACACCATCTTCAGCTTGGACGGCACCAATAAATACAAGGAGAGATAGCATCAAGCTACAAAAATAGAGAAAATAACGCATTTTATTTGCAATAATAAGAAATAAACGATACAATAGTGGAAAAGATTACTTCCCAAATTATGGTTTTCTCACACGAAGTCAAGGACTTCATACGAAACACACTCATTCTGACGCTATTCTTCACACTCGTACTCCATCTCTCATGGGGGTATATAGGACCTATGCTCGGACTCCAGACGAACGCAGGGGCCAACGACCTCTCATTCCAACAAGCAGATATGATATATATGGGCAATATCGCTACCGCCATGAGTCTCTCTATATGACAAAAAGAAACACAAATCAAAAATGCCGGAGTCGATCTCTCCAGTAGTACTATCTCGATCGCCGAGGTACTCTCGAGTCCAACTATAGGACAGCAGCGACTCATAGGGAGCAACATGCTCAACGTATCGAGCTATACCAATATCCTCTCGACAGATATCGTCCATCTCCTGGACAATGCGACAGATCGAGCCACAGGACTAGGCGAACACATCTCACTACTGAAGAGCTACTACAACAAGACGCTAGAACGCCTCACTATAATCAGTGAGCAGATTGGCGATCTCCAAGGGATCATCACTCAGTCTACGAATACCACCGCTGGAGCCAAAGTAACGATGCAAACCTCCTATGTGTGATATGACTATACGAGTGTCGATAGTGCGATCGATAGCTATGTGACGGCCAAAAATCTAGATACCAAAGCCCGAGTATATCTCATCTATCTTGAGAACTTTCGTAAGAGCTATACAGCACTTCAGGTCAGGAATCTGCGACTCATCGATGTCCTCTCGAACAATCGAGATGCTCTCATCAAGAGATCGACCGTCGTCATACCTAACTCTGGTACAGATATCATCAAGACACTGAAGCTGATACAGACTGAGGCTGAGGCTAGTGCGCAGAAGACTCTCCAATAAAATGGAGAGTCCTTTTTATAAAAGGATTCAAATATTTGCAAAAAAATACAAAATGTGGTCTAATGACTCTATATTCATCATTGTATCTCTATGCTCATACGACGCCCCCTCACATACTCGATCCTCTCGCTCGTCGCTCTGGGTGGATTTTTTGGTAGTGTACATATCGAGACTGCGAATCAGGAATATAATATCGTGAGTATATCATACCAGGGCAATGGAGCGTATGCGGCGTGTGATGCAAATGGAGTATGACCTATACCATGTGCCAATCCACCAGCAGCAACCCCTACAGAAGCCAGTAAAATGTATAACAGTCTGATAAATGGTATGAATATCATACTATGAGTGATAACAGTAATAGTCTCACCTGCTATCATGTTTGCAGGATGGCTCATGTCTCCTGACTGGACGAGTGGTGATCTATTCGGACTGCGTACTCCGATGTACTCTCTGTGGGTGACAGTGTCCAATATTGTATACTTCGTCTATGCGATCCTCCTCATCCTCATCGCCCTCGGGACTATGTTCGGGAAAGAGTCGTTTTCCTACAAAGTGATGCTACCCAAGCTCGCCCTCGGTATCCTGATGGTACCATTCACCTGGTGGTTCGTCCAGTGGACGATCTCACTCTCGGCTGTCGTGACTGCATCAGTCATCACTATCCCAGCTGAGACTATGAAAACAGATGGCAGTAGTACGAGTAGCTGGTGGAATACTCCGAGTATACCAAATAAAATAATCATAAGTGAATCATGATCTGGTGCTCTCAAACAAGATAAGGTAATATGTCCAACTAATTGTAAGAGTCCTGAAACATTCCTAAAAAATAGTGCTGGTATGTATGGATATATGATGGTCTATGCGTATTCTATATTCAAGTTCCAAGAGGTAAAACAACTCGATACAGTGACTGATATCATCAAAGAATGAATCGGAATAGTCCACCAAGGTATAGTAGCAGCTATAATGTTTATCGTATTCGGACTCTTGACTCTTGCTCTGGTCGCTATGCTCCTCGTGAGGGCGATCAAACTCTGGGTATATGCGATATTCTCTCCACTATTTACTTTCCAGTTCGTTGCTGGATCAGCGATGATGGGGGACAATAAAGACACATTCACGATCAAGGAGTTCGTCGGACTTTGCTTCGTCCCTGCGATCGTCGGACTATCTCTCTCTTTTGGTCTCATCATGATCAGTGCAGTATCTAGTGGTACCCCAACTACTGGTAATACAGTAGAGCAATGTACAGTAGCGAAATTAAAAAGTCCAGAATGATGTTTGCTCGCGAATCTCATGGGTAACCCACAGAATAGTATCACTAGAAAGATACTAAACGCAGATACCCCCCTAACATCCACTACGGTAAATATCATAAAATTCGGTGGAATCGAGATGGAGTTCCTCGGAAAAGCTGGGGCATCACAAGATGACGCTCTCAAGTGAGCAAATAATACAACTGGAGTTCTCAACTCTGCTGGTGGTATATTCGGTACGCTCATCATCGATATCATAGCTCTCGTATTCATATGGCTCGCATTCATGGCAGCGAAGAATGTGAGCAAAGCAGTCTCTATGGCAGTCGAGCCGTTCGAGAAGATCGGTAAACAAGTGGGGTCTCTCGCATCAAGCATACCGAAATATACTCCTATCCCTGGACTCGGTATGAGTATGAATGGTATGGAGAAAGGTATAGGCAAGGTAGAACAGTGATTCAAGGATAATCGAGCAAATGAAGATGCCAAGAGTCCACTTGGACAACTTCTTGGATTGGAGGCTGCAGCACGCAAGGAAACAGTCAAAGCAATAGAAAATGTAAAAACAGCACCTAAAGAGAGTATGAATTCAAATCTTGTTGGGGACGCACTCAAACAAGCTAGCCTAGAAACCAAAGGAAATAAAGCTGAAAAGACTGCTGAATTAATGAATGCTGTATTAGATAAGTACGCAAATAAAGATGCTAAATGAAAAGTTACATGATTTGATGACAGTAAAATACGGGAACATTTCAGGGCCATGAATATAGAATGATCTGATCTTGATGTTATCAAAAATTCTTATATATATAATTACCTTCATTTTCTAAGTATGTTTTTGCAATAGGTCATTTATTCATATACGAATTTTTGATAA
>JANNYQ010000041.1:0-8055 GCA_031410215.1 Candidatus Altimarinota bacterium
GTTAGATACCTCGTAGTGATAGCTGGATCTTGCCACTCGCAGTATCGATCCCGACGATCCGAGCCTGCACCTCTTGTCCGACTCCTAGATGATCCATAGGATTTGCTATGTATCGATCGGCGATCTGTGATACATGGATGAGTCCGTCGTTCTTGCTGCCGATGTCGACAAAGGCTCCGAATGCTACTACATTCCGCACAACACCAGTGACGATATCTCATTCCTTGAGTTCAGCTATAGTTTTTTTGGGCCTTGCTTCACGATGACTCGACTGTGTCCGTGGATCTCGGCCGATGGATCGATAGGATTCCCAGATGAAGTCGAGAGTGCGGCTAGATACTTCTGCGTAGAGTGGCGTGAGTTTTTCTTTTTGCGTAGCGAAGTCAGATGTCTCGATCTCCGAGTCGATCACGTAGTGTGCGAGGGCGTACTGATCGGGGTGGATATCGGTGTTGTCGAGTGGCTCACTACTCTCGGGGATACGCATGAATCCGATCGATTGCTCGTAGGCCTTGCTCGTGAGGACCTTCGCGAGGGCAGCACGAGATGTGTAGGGACGATGATTGTAGATCTTCTTCGCGGTGCGGCGATCGAGTCCTGATATATAGGAGAGGACATGTACGGACGCAGTATTCACATTGACTCCGACTTGGTTCACGGTATCCTCGACGGTGTATCCGAGGTGGGCTTCGAGCTTCATCTCCGCGATATCATGCTGATACATCCCGACGCCGATACTACCGACTGGTATCTTCACGAGCTCAGAGAGCGGATCGATATATCGTCGGGCGATCGAGACCGTGCCACGATCGGTGACATCCAGATCCGGGAACTCATTCTGTGCGACCTCACTCGCGGAGTAGACCGAGGCACCAGACTCATTCACGATAAAAATCGGAATCGCAAATAGTGACTGCAAGAGCTCGACCGTCTCATCGGATCCGGTTCCATTGCCTACGACGATCACGTCTGGAGAATATGCAACTACGAGAGATTGGAGTATTTTCTCAGCTTCCTTTTTGCTATCGAGAAAAATCTTGGAAAAAGTGAGCGGATCACCGAGTGCGTCGAGGATGACGAGCTTGCACCCGGTGCGATAGCCTGGATCGACTCCGAGGATCGTCTTGCCATATTCTGGACGCGTCATGAGGAGGTGGGCGAGGTTCGTCTGGAATGTGGCGATCGACTCATCTTCTCACTTCTCCGTGAGGAGAGATCGGATCTCGGTTTCGACCGATTTCGAGAGTGCAGTGTATCATTTTTTGATTGCTTCTTCGAGCTCTGTTATCAGTACTCCTCATGGGAATGTTTTGCGTACCAGCTCTAGTGACTCATCATCGCGGTCGATCTTCACGGTCAGGATATCCAGATTCTCACCACGATTGAGCGCGAGTGTCTGGTAGGGCTTCACGCGAGACACGAGGACTGAGAAGTCAGCATATATGTCGAACTTTTTCACTTCTCACTTGGTTTTTTCATTGAGCTTTTCTAGCATCTTATCGCTTTTCCTTTTTGATATGATGAGTCACTTGGTAGACAGATATCGTCTAAGGGTGTCACGGATCTCACCACTCGCAGATATCTCGGCTGCGATGATCTCGATCGCTCACTCGATGATCTCCTCTCGTGGGTGGAGGGCGAGGAGAGCATCAGGTATAGTGAATGACTGATTCAGTTTGATCATATCTGCTACGACCTGCCATCATTTTTCTATAGCGAGCATGGCCTTGGTTTTCTTTTTCAGTCTGTATGGTGCATAGATATCCTCGACTTCCTTCAGAGTTTTTGCATTCTCTAGGGTGCGTTCGAGCTCTGGAGTCAGGAGTCACTGTTCTCGGATTCCCTCGATGGCAGTCACTTTTGACTTATAGAGAGCCTCCTCTCGCCGCTGCATATCGATGATATCGCGGATCTGATTCTCATCGAGATCACCAGTCCGCTCCTTGCGATATCGAGCGATGAATGGTACGGTCGATCCCTCGGCTGTGAGCTCGAGTACTATCTCGACTTGGTAGCTTTTCAGCATGAGTGCAGATGAGATCAGAGAGAGATATTGAGGTACGATCATAGGAGATTTTGGTTGCGAGGATTATATGGATAAAATCCTGAATGCAATCCAGTTTCCATACAATATCCCCGAATTCAGATATTTTATTGGTTTTTACGTACCCATTTTCATACTTTGTTTTTCTCATAGAGTCCTACTACAGCAGACCATACTACTCTACGTGAGAGCCTTGATTTCTTTTTCGATCTTTTCGAGATCTTCTTTCGCTTCTTCGTCGTCATCATTTTCAGCGATATAGTCAGTGAGATAGTCTCGATTTCTCTCAAGAGAGTGCTTCTTTTCTGTTTTCTCAGCGTCGCCATGACGCTTCTCGATACGACGTTTCTCATACTTGGTGAGATCTACACCCTCAGGGAGATAGCGAGTATCCGTGGGAGGAGCTCAGATCGCGTAGTCTGGCAAGAGAGGATCCCATTGAGCCCACGGACTCCACCAGTCTCCCAGATAGGCTCGAGAGACGTACTCTGGATTCTCTTCGAGAAATGCACGATAGTCCTCATAGTTGTCGAAGTCCTTCTGGATTGTATGTACTTTGCCATTCATATTGGAACGAGAGACAACGCGTCATTGGAACATAGTATGTATGGTTAGATGAATAAAATTACCAAAAGAAAATAGATTCACTGCTACCCATACTGACAACCAACTACGAGGTACTCGTAATTAGTATGCCAATTATACCTCTGGAAAATAAAAGAAAAAGAAAAATTGAGGACAAAAGTATTCATTTTTTTATTGTTTTCCGCCCCATTTTCTATACACTCATCACCATGACTCAAGACCAAGCATATGACATACTCACGATGGGACACAATGTGTTCCTCACGGGAGCAGCAGGAACCGGCAAGACCTATCTGATCAACCGATTCATCCTACATGCTCGTGAACATGGGATCACAGTAGCGGTCACGGCCTCGACGGGGATAGCGGCAACGCATATCTGAGGTATGACGATCCACTCATGGTCGGGGATGGGGATCCGAGATACACTCACAGATGAGGATATTGATGTGATCGTGTCACGAGAGTATCTTGCCAAGCGATTCGCCAAGACCAATATCCTCATCATCGATGAGATCTCGATGCTCTCGGGGGTTTTCCTTGCGAATCTAGATCGACTTCTCAGGTCTACACGATTTTCCCAGGAGCCATTTGGTGGTATACAGGTCGTCCTGGTTGGGGACTTTTTTCAGTTACCACCTGTATCGAGAGGGAACGATATAGACTTTGCATTTGAGGATCCAGTCTGGCGTACTCTCAGGCTGGCGATCTGTGTACTGGATGTGCAGTATCGACAATGAGAGGATCCACTCCTCACTATATTGAACGAAATCCGCTCATGAGATATGAGTCAGGAGTCTTTTTCTCTCCTCGATAGTCGCAATATCCGAGTCGAGACCGAGGATCATACCGAGCTCTTCACTCGCAATATATCCGTCGATAGCTACAACACGCAGAGACTCAATGCTATCCATGATGATACATTCGTCTTCGAGATGCAGTCAAAATGAGCCGAAAAACTCGTCGAAGCACTGAAGAAGTGATGCCTCGCACCAGAGACACTGATTCTCAAAAAATGAGCCCGAGTGATGTTCGTGAAGAATAACTTCGAAGCGGGATACGTGAACGGATCAATCGGACATGTTGTCGGCAAATATGAGTCACTCCCGATCGTCGAGCTCACGGATGGGACTCGTATCATTGCAGATCATATGGACTGGTCGATCGAAGAAAACGGTAAAATCAAAGCATCTATCATACAGATCCCACTCCGTCTTGCCTGGGCAATCACTGTCCACAAGTCACAAGGGATGACCCTCGATACCGCCGTCATGGATCTCTCGGATGCGTTCGTCCGAGGACAGGGATATGTTGCACTCTCTCGTGTCCGCTCACTCGATGGACTCATACTCAGAGGATATAATCCGACGGCTCTCCAGATCGATCCTCGAGTTCGTGACTATGATGAGGTACTCAGGGCAACCTCACTGGCTGTGGTCGAGAGACTCGCTCAGATATCAGAGAATGAGAAACAGAGCAAGATCGAAGCAGCAATCAAAAAACTCTGAGGTATCCTCCAAAAGATCGATCTAAACTTTGTAGATCCCAAGCGGACAAAGCTCCCAACTCACGAGGAAACCTATGCCCTGATCCTCACAGGCAAGTCACTTGATGATATTGCGGAGATTCGCAATATCAAAATATCGACTATATTCTCTCATATCGAGAAGCTCACCGAAGAAGGGAAAATCATCGATCTCACGTCTCATAGACCAGATGATAGTGATCGACTATCCGATATCCACCGAGCGTTCGTCGAGGTCGGTACCCTATCACTCTCTCCTATTCGTGAGTTCCTCGCAGGTCTGCACGATGAGGACTACACCTATGATGAGCTGCGTATGGCTCGATTATTTCTCTCGATAGATGATCGAGCGAAGATCGAAGAACAGATGCTCTATGAGAGTGAATGAATATAAAATATTGCAATATAAATTAGAAAGAATATAATCAATTCACTTTATTTTTTACTCCAATATTATGTTTTTCCAAACAACTATCACCCTCCCGATTGTCCGACTTCAGGGGCTTCTCATAGTTCTGGATAAGGTCGAAGCACAAGCGAAAATAAAATGAATGACCGATGCAGAAGTCCTCGACCTGAGACTCGCTCCTGATATGTTTTCATTTGTGAAGCAGATCCAAATAGCGACAGATAATGCCAAAGGAATGGCTTCTCGAATGGCACATCATGAGATCCCCTCATATGAGGACAATGAATCGAGCCTCGCAGAAATCCGTGCCCGTCTCGAAAAGACTATCGCCTATCTCGAGACATTTACTGAATCTGACTTCGAAAACGGTCTCACGGGAGAATTTCGCTCCAAGTGGATGCCTGGAATCAAGCTCGTCGGAGAAGGATATATCCTCACGTATGGTCTTCCGAACTTCTTCTTCCATGTCGTGATGGCATATGCGATACTGCGAAATGCAGGATTCGATATTGGCAAGTGAGACTATATGGGTCCTGGGCTTGTATTCCTTCCAGACGCAGAATAATCTCTCAAAAATCCAATGCAAAAAACCCTCGCACTCCAGATTACCGACCTCAAAAAAACCTATTCCAGTGGAACTGAGGCACTCAAATGAATCACCTTCAATATTGAGAAATGAGACTTTTTTGCTTTGCTTGGGCCCAATGGAGCTGGCAAATCCACCACAATCGGAGTGATCTCAGGACTCATCAATAAGACGAGTGGACAGGTCATCATCGGTGGACATGATCTGGATCATGCGGGTGCTGAGGCTCGCCTCGGTGTCGGTGTGGTGCCTCAGGAATTCAATTTTTGAATTTTTGAAAAAGTATATGATATCGTCCTCGCTCAGGCAGGATACTATGGGATCGCTCCAGAAGTCGCCAAACCCAATGTCGAGAAATATCTTAAGGCCCTTGGTCTCTGGGAAAAGCGAGATATGGCGTCTCGAACACTATCTGGGGGAATGAAGAGAAGACTCATGATTGCTCGTGCACTCGTACATGATCCACAGCTATTGATCCTCGATGAGCCTACTGCCGGAGTCGATATCGAGCTCAGACTGGGGATGTATGAATTCCTCCGTGAGCTCAACAAGTCAGGGGTGACTATCATTCTCACGACTCACTATCTCGAGGAGGCAGAGAGCCTCTGCCGCAATGTAGCTATCATCGACCGAGGAGTCATCGTGAAATATGGCCCGATCCGTACCCTCCTCGCATCGATGGAGGATGAGGTCGTGACTGTCGAGTTGAATAAAAGTTACATAGGAAAACATCTCGAGTCATATTCTCCTATTGTATCTGAGAATATCATTGATCTCACAGTTTCCTCCAAATATATGCTCGATGGAGCAATACAAATACTACAAAAGGAGGATTATCAGATCAAAACAATCAAACCAAAAAGTGGACGACTGGAAGAATTTTTTCTCAAGAGTACAGGGAAGTAGATTTTTATATATATCAAAATCTACCGTTGAGGTGGTATTTTTATATCAGTCAAAGTGCTATCACTTTCCTTATTTCGTAGGGTCCACCAGCTTTTTCTTATCGATGACCTCAGTTTCTTTTTCCCAGGTAGGCTTTGGGGCGATATATTTTGGTTTTTTGTATTCTTCTTTTGCGATTTTTATTGGCGTGTCTTTTGTAGTTGGTAGTGACTTGGTATGGGCTCTCTTCGGAGCATCCGCTGGTCTCGCAGGCTTATCACCAATATCGTCCCAGGTACGAGTTATTACTCGTGGAGTATTGGACTTGTCCCATGCGGATCCAACTCCCTTGTATCCAGTTTTACTCTTCTCGAATCCTGTTCCAGGTTTTTTCGATGTTGGATCCCAGCTTGATCGGCGAGTCTCTCACTCATATGTTGCTGATTTGTCGAATGTATTGCGAAATCCTCCTCTTGCATCGGATGGAGCTGATTCATCTCTCGGCTTAGTCGATGTATAGTCTCGCTCTTTGTTTTTTGAGAAGCTGCGTTGTGATTTCTTTGTCTCTTTTCTCCATTGGAGCTTGGATTCACTTCACTCGGCTCGTTTTGATTTTTTTTCACTGGACTCGCGTACCCATGCTGGGATAGTCTCTATTTCTTGTTTTGCGACTCGTGGAGTCTTTTCTTTTTTCTCAGGCATGGCCTTTGTTATTGGTTTTGTGATTTTTGCTACTTTCGGGGTACCGATTTTGCTGTTTTTGGATCCTGTTTTGATTTTCATAGGTGTGTTGATAGGGTATGATGGAGATAGTACCTCATAAACTGTTTTTTGCAAATTGAACTGATCTGAATATACTTGTTCCATTACCTTTCTTATTATGAATCCATCGCAACTCTTCATCTCATACTCCACCATCGTCCGCAAAGAAGTCTCTCGGTTCCTCCGAGTATGGAAACAGACGATCGTACCACCCGTCATCACGACGACACTCTACTATGTCATTTTCGGACAGTTCATCGGATCACGTATCGGCGTCGTCGGAGGACTCTCGTATATGGAGTTCATCGTGCCAGGGCTCGTGATGATGTCAGTGATCATGAACTCGTTCTCACATGTGGTATCGTCGTTTTATATGGCGAAATTCCAGAAGACGATCGAGGAGATCCTCGTCTCACCGACTCCGTATTGGGTCATCATCCTCGGATTCATCACTGGAGGTGTCATCCGTGGTATGGTGACGGGAGCGATCGTGCTCGGTGTGGCGATGTTTTTTACGCCTGTTGCATTTGCTCATATCGGTCTCACATTCCTCTTCGCATTTCTCACTTCACTCCTTTTTGCTCTCGTCGGACTACTCAACTGACTCGTTGCCGATAGCTTTGACTCGACATCTGTGGTGCCCAACTTCGTCCTCACGCCACTCACATATCTTGGGGGTGTGTTCTACTCGATTACCATGCTCCCACCCATCTGGCAGACTGTCTCTCACGCCAATCCGATTCTCTATATGATAGACGGGTTTCGCTATGGGATGCATGGAGTCTCTGATATATCTCCACTCGTATCGTTCGGAGTGCTCGCAGGATTTTGTATACTGTTCTTCTCTATCATCTGGTGGATGTTCTCGAGAGGACAGGGGATCAGGAGCTAAGTATTTAATAAAAAAACTCCTGAATATTCAGGAGTTTTTTTATTAACTATTTATTCTTCACATAGAGAATCTTGTACCGACTACTTCCTCCCTCTCGCTCGGTGATATCGAATACTCCAGTCGAGGCGAGGAGGGGAGTCAGCTTGTTAAATCCGTAGTTGCGAGGATCAAAGTTGGGTTGCTTCTTTTGCAATAGTGTCCCAACATCTCCGAGGAACGCCCATCCATCGTCACCCGACAGATCATAGATCGTCGCTGATATGAGGCGTATGAGCTCTGGAGTGATCATATCTACAGCAGTAGGAGGAGTCTCTTGGGTAGTCTCTGGAATTATGTTTTCTCACTTTTTTATTTTTTTCTCGGGTGT
>JANNYQ010000042.1:0-11644 GCA_031410215.1 Candidatus Altimarinota bacterium
TGGGACAAGGCACTCTCCTTCGAGTGAAACTCTGGACCATATATCCAGTATGCCTGTGTGCGAGCTGCCAAGGTGGCAACTTCATGATGAGTCACATCTCCACTGAATCCAACAACACAAATCAATCTCTCACCATATGATACTGCTCTAATCCGAACTCTCGCGGAGATGGAGCCCAAGATCGAGACAACCGCTGACACCTACAAGCCACACACTCTCGCACTCTACTGCTATGATCTGGCTGTATGCTTCAATAGTTTTTATGTGCATACTCCGAAGATACTGGAGGAATCTGATGCCGATCTGAAATCTCTCCGACTCAATCTCTGTCGTCTCACGCACGAGAAACTAACTACCTGATTCGATCTATTAGCAATAAATATGCCAAGTGAGATGTAGGGATTTCCTTTTGATTTTGTTTCATTTTTTGCTACAATACCCGTATATGCTCAAGTCTCTCGGATCTCTAATCATCTCTATACTATCACTGTTCTCACTGGGAACAGTTTTTGCTGCAGAGATGCCCTATACGGATGTTCCAGCGATTGCCCCATATGCGAGTGCCGTACAAGAGCTCTATGATAGTCGGATCATCTCGGATGATGGATCTCACTTGTTTCGTCCGACAGATCTGATGGCTCGTGATTTTTTTGTATCACTGGCAGTCGGGATCGGCTGTCACCAGTGTATCACTCCGAGTATAGCTGATATAGTTCGCTACCAGGTGCCCCCTTTTATCGATCTGCCAAAAGTGAACCAATACTACTATTGTATCGCCTACGCCAAGGAGTACAACATAGCACAGGGATACATCCTGAACGAAGTAGGACAATCCACCTGTGAGAATAGTCAGTCATATACGAGCTCCCCGTTCTGTGCTGACAATACGATCACTCGTATCGAGGCAGCAGCGATCCTACTGAGACGAGCCAAGCTCTGGGATGATACACTCAATAGTACCAATTTCGATAAGAGTCTACTGATCCCAGATACAACACCATACTGGTATGGGTATGCTAAAAAAGCTATAGAAATCAATATCATCACTCTAAAATCTGATGGAAAAATCGGACAAGACGTGAAGATCACACGAGGAGAATTTGCCGTCATGGCAGCCCGGATACTGAGATATACTCAATGTAAAACAGATATCAAAACTAGTACGGTACCTGTCGAGATAGTGGTGCGGGATACAAGTGGCAATATAGTATCGGGTACTGTATTCCCGCAGGGGTCTAGTGGATCTCTCTCGACTATTACAGGAACTGGGGTATGGGATCGAGTATGGACTCTCCGCAATCCCACTACTGGATCAGTGCTCACTGGGACGAGTGACTCATATCCACTTGCAGGACTCAGCTGTGGTACCTGGATCAATACGGTAGATCTCATCGATCGCTCTACGAGACAAGTTGTGAGTACAGCGTCCAATACGATCACGATCGAGTGTAGCGAGCAGAGAGCCAATCCTCCTCTCTCGGTAGGCGTCACGGCAGCTCCACTCACAGCAGCTATTGGGAGTCCTATTAATTTTGCATCAATTGTATCTGGAGGGAGTGGAGTAGTGAGCTATAGATGGGACTACGGAGATGGGACTATGAGTACATCGAGTGGATCTACGAGTCATAGCTATACGGATAACGGAGCATATACGGTCACACTCACGATCACAGATAACAGTGGGAACGTAGCAAGATCGAATGTAGTGGTACTCATTACTGGAGATCGTGATACTGACAGAGATGGCGTCATAGATACTAGAGATCAGTGTCCACTCGTCTATGCTCAGACTCTGAGTGGTTGTCCACTCGTATCTATATATATTCCTGTCATCACTCCATCATCACTCGGATCCAGTAGTTCGAACTCATCACTCGTTGGTAGCAATATCTGTCTCGACAAAAAATCCAAATCCCAATGACTACTCATCGGTACACCGAATTGTACTCAATGTCCATGTGCTAATACGATATCTATAAGCTCACCACTGAGATCGTGTGATATCGTATTCCCAGCGATCCTATCTCCTACGCTCGATACAGTCTATTCTCGTGGTGGATTTTTTCTCATCCCTTAGCCTATGACTCGACCTATCCTATTCCGATCACTCAGATCTGGGCGTGACAGAACCGGATCTGCGATCGCGACCATCAGACAACGTGGATCTGATTGGTCACATCTGCGTCCATATGCCGATACTGACGATATCCGAGATATTGCCTGGGGTCGAGTGAGACCCGAGTGACTCTCGGTACGCGTCCGCGAGACGCGATGAGACTATCCTATCATATCCTATTGGGGATCGACTCCTCACGATGGATTCTGGATGGAGCAGCCGAGTGAGTCTAGGGAACATGCTATAGCTAGAGCACGTCATGAGATTGAGCGTAGTGCCAGATTCGGACAATACGTCTATACTGAATATAGTGGAGCTACTGGACTCGATCAGCTCATCATGATGCAGCCGAAGAATACTCTCATATTCATATCCAATACCCCTATCACGGATGATCTCAGGCTCCTCGCCTATCACAACGATCTCATCTATCTCGATTTTATTCATCCTTTTGAAATCGACCCACATCATAATATGCTATTTTCATGACAGATATTAGATATCCATAGATACATACAGGAGTATAAACAGATACAGAGTAGTAAAATTAATACCATCAAAAAAAAACGGGCTTCATATATTCCTATATTGACGAATGCCAATATAGTAGACAAACTCAATGACTTTTTCAAAAAACGATACACTCATGCATAACCAGATAGATAGTTCACTCGCACTCGTCGTACTCCATAGTAGTGGATTCACCCATCGCGATCTCCACAACCTCTTCGAGAGTGATGACCACTACTCAGATATTCTTGTCGATTTTCTCTGAGCGAGAAAAACTCCAACACCCTGGATGACAGATGAACGCAGGAACAAGATCCTCGAGAAAATCGCAACTATAGATATATCAAAACTTGAACAAGTACTCGCGTCCAAAAATATCGATATCATCACGATCAAATCAGGACAGTATCCAGCGAAACTCCGCACAATCAAACAAGCACCCTATCTCCTCTACGTCCGAGGGACTCTGCGTGAAGAACGCAAGATGCTCTGAGTAGTCGGCTCACGTCGGAGCACGAGCTATGGTCGCAAGATACTCGATACGATGATACCAGATCTGGTTAGAGCAGGATGTGGGATAGTAAGTGGTGGAGCACATGGGATCGATGCGATGTCTCATGAGATCGCTCTCGCGTCAGGCGGATACACTATATCTGTATTTGGATGCGGAGTAGAGCAATATTACCCTGTTGAGAATACATGATTATTCGAGGCTATCATAGCACAAGGATCCGCACTGGTATCAATCTTCCCTATTGGGACTGAGCCTGAGCCATACCAATTCCCGATCCGCAATGAGATCGTCGCAGCACTCTCTGATGGCATCATCATCCCTGAGGCAGCGATCAAAAGTGGAACCCTCATCACCGCCCAGCTTGCACTCGATCATGGGAGAGATGTGTTCGCAGCTCCGGGTGATATATTCCGAGAGACGAGCATGGGAACCAATTGACTCATAGCTCGTGGTGAAGCGAAATGTATCACGAGTGCGACGGATATCCTCGAGGAATACTTCCCGAATCTGACGAGTTCGACGATATCGATGTTCACAGAAAAAGTATGGAGCGACCCAGAACAACAGATGATATACAATATAATCATCGATGGATACAATACTCCTGATAGTATCGGTCAGCACTCTGAATATACGATCGATATCATAACTATGACACTCACGATGCTCGAGATCGATGGGCACATCAGACTTGGAGCTGGTGGCAAATATGAGATTCTTTAGGTTATTGATTTTTTCTATTTTTTCTATATAGTGATTGTCCTGTTTCACAACTTTTCTTTTTTATACCACAAGGGTATACATTTCATTATATTTTAGCCTTTATCTTTCATGTCTCTCCCTTCTGTAGTCCGAGCATTCGTATTCAATTCTGATGGCCAGATTCTGATGGCAAAACACTCAAAAGACACACCATGGGTACTCCCAGGTGGACATGTAGAGCCAGGTGAAAATCTCCACGAAGCAATGAATCGTGAGCTCACGGAGGAATTTTGACTCTCTGCTCGATTTTTTGAAATAGATCGCGATGAGATCCTCCGGCACAAGTGAAAGAAACTCGTCCACTATCCACTACCGATAGCCACATACGAGTTGAGCTACACAAATAAAGAATGAAAAGATAAGTCTCGTTCTGAATCCATTTTTCTCATGGAAACAGATCTACCAGCGACGCAGACCCTCACAATACAAACATCAGAAATATCAGAATATAAGTGGTTCGATGCTGATGATATCATCACTATGAAGCCAAATATAGAGACTTGGGACTTTGTCATCGAGATGCTCGAGCGTATCATAGATAGTGGTGACGAGGAATAGAAACAATCACAATGCATAATAAACTCACAGAAACACTCTCAAAATACACTAAGATAGTTCTCGTCGGCGGAGGAACTGGCGGGCATATCCAGCCTATTGTATCATTGGTACACTCACTCGATAATGCAGCTTATGAATATGTCTGGATCGGATGAGGGAATTCTCAAGAAGAGAAAACAGCAAAAATAGAAAATATAGAATTCCAGTCAATCCCAACGCTCAAGCTCGCAACAACCAGATCTTGGCAATCGCTCCTGTATCCATTTTTTCTCATACGAGGATTCTGGAAAGCGAGGAATATACTACTAGGACTCAAAATAAAAAAAGCAAATATAACAGTATTCTCAAAGTGATGACCTGGATCGGTAGCAATCGGACTCGCAGCATGGTCACTACTGATCCCCGTCCATATCCATGAGTCAGACACTATCCCAGGGAGATCGAATCGAATACTCGGGAAAATTGCGACAAAAATATTTCTCGGATTTGAATCTGCGAGAATATACTTTGATCCAAAAAAATGTGAAGTAATAGGACAAATTCTTGATCCTGTATTTGAAAATAAAAAGGACAAGATACAAGATACAAAAATACACTGGAAAACCACCAAACCCCATATCCTCGTGATCTGTGGGAGTCAGTGATCTAGTACAATATATGAAAAAATCATAACAGAATTCTGATGAAATAGTAAATACGAGTGGATCATCGCTCTCGGCAAGCTCAATAGTGGCATGAAAGGTGAATTCGAAAAAATCCCTGATTGCCAAGCGCTCGAATGGATCTCACAATCAGATATTGCGGCTCTCATACTAGGTACGGACCTTGCTATCGCCAGATGAAGTGCAACCACACTTGCAGAGCTCACGGCATTTTCTAGCAACCTACCATCCGACCAGTCTATAATCCGACTAGTCATCATACCACTTCCCTATTCAGCAAACAATCATCAGCACTACAACGCCCTCGAATATCAGAAAATGGGTCACGTCATCCTCGAACAAAAAAATCTAGATCAATTCAAACAAACCATACAACAATATGTCTAAAGCAAACGATGATATAACAAGAAGGAGATTCTCATTTTCCACACTCCTCGAGATGGCGAGTCATCTCCAAACTGTAAAAAAAGACTGGAAAATGATCAGCTTCCTACTATTGATATTGGTAATATGTATATCGAGCGAACCGTACTTCTACAAGTGGCTCATCGGCAGCATAGAAAATCGGGAGTGACTCCCTATGCTTTTTCAGATTATTGGTATATGGCTCATTTTCTGAGCGGTCACCATCATCACCAGATATCTCTATGGGATGAGGCTCCTACAAAAAGCCATGAAAGACTGGGGAGACTATATGATGAAGATCATGTACAAGATGCAATGACTCCCAATCGAGTATCATCGCAATATCCAGGCGTGAGAAAAACAAAAAATCGTAGATAGATCTGCTGAAGCGGTATGGGCTGTCGCTGATAACTTCATCCTCACAGTATTGCCTCAGGTATTCGTGTTCATCATATTGCTCGTATCTGGACTCTATATCGACCCGATTTTTACATTGATTTGTCTCGCATTCCTACCGATAGGTGCTATCGGCGTTTTCGCCCTCGGCAATACCGCACACAAGAAACAAAAAGTTGCCAACAAGGCCTGGGATCGTATGTATGATCGTCTCGTTGATGGGATCATCAATCTCCCTGTCATACGGATATTCGGTCGTATCGACTCCGAGCACTCGCTCATGAGAGAACGTATGCAAGCCGGCAATGATGCACAATATGGTGTACGGAAAAACTGGAGCCAATTCAATGCTTTCGGGAGATTTTTCACCATCATAGCGAAACTGATCACCGTATCATGAGGAGGCATTCTCCTCTATACTGAACAGACTGACTATGCCACTTTCTTCTTTTTTATCGCGTTCACCGATCGTATCTATTCTCCAGTCATGGAGCTATTCAGCGTTATCCAGAGTAGTATGAGAGATATAGCCTACTATGAAAAAGCTAAGGAGCTATTCGCTATGGAGAGTGAGACAGATGAGTGAGACACAATACTATCAGGAGTATCAGATACAATCACATTCCAGAATCTCTCATTCTCATACCCATCGAGCAAACGAGAGGTACTATCGGAGATAGATTTCACAATAAAAAAATGAGAACGAATCGCTCTCATAGGTCATACTGGTAGTGGCAAATCGACAATCATCCAATTGCTCATGCGATTCTACGAGCCGAGCCAATGAAGGATACTCATCGATGGTGTTGATATCTATGAGTTCACTCTCGACTCATACAGGAACAAGTTCGCAGCCGTATTCCAGGATACTACTCTATTCAACGAGACGATCCAACACAATCTCGAATATGTCAGAGACGGTATCACGCAAGCAGATATCGAGAAGGCGTGTAGAGAAGCCAATATCCTCGACTTCATCGAGTCGCTTCCTGACAAATGGGAGACACAAGTCGGAGAGCGTGGACTCAAGTTATCTGGCGAGGAGAAACAGCGTATAGCTATCGCACGAGCTATACTCGCGAACCCTGAGATTCTCATCCTCGATGAGGCCACGAGCGCTCTGGATACCAAGACTGAGAAGCTGGTACAAGGAGCATTTGACCATCTCATGGAGTGACGCACCTCGATCATCATCGCTCATCGCCTCTCGACGATCATGAATGCCGATACAATCTATCTCATGGAGCAATGACGTATAGTGGCGAAGTGAAGTCACAGAGTACTCTATCGGCTCTCTGCGGAATATAGAGAGATGGTAGATCTCCAGCATGATGGATTCGTGGGAGATGAGGTAGAAGAGGAAGAAGTAATTTTATAAAATCCAACATATGTCTACCTCCCCATCCACTCTCGAACATCTCACTTATTGCCTCTCACTCGTTCCTGAGGTTACTTGGAAACCGATGATGGGAGAGTATTGTGTATACTCGCAGTGACGCATATTCGGACTGGTATGCGATGGTACACTATTTTTGAAAACTACACCTGAGACAATAGGGCTCTTCGAAGATACCGAGACCAAGGCATATCCAGGATCCAAGAATACTGCACAGGTGAATGCAGAGTGGCTCGAGGACAGAGAAGAACTCGCTCGGGTAGTGAAGCTAATACTCGATGCACTCCCGATACCGAAGCCAAAGAAAAAAAAGAAAGCCTAATCTGCAACCATCTCTCCTCTATATCGCTCTCTCGCGAGTCTCGCACTCTCTTTTTGATCTACGATCGGTGGATAGTATACCCCCTGGAGTTCTAGTGAGTGGATCTGCTTGGGATTTATATCTGCAAGCTCTGGAATATATCTCTTGATGAACTTGCACTCAGTATCGAATTTCTCTGATTGGAGAAGTGGATTAAAAATCCGAACCGGCTTAGGATCTGCACCGACCGAAGCACTCCACTGCCAGTTTCCATAGTTCACCGCCTCATCATAGTCGATGAGGTATTTTGTGAAGAATTGCTCTCCGAGTCTCCAGTCGATACCCAGATTCTTGGTGAGAAATGACGCGACCACCATACGGAGTCGGTTGTGCATCCAGTTGGTCTCTATGAGTTGGCGGATCGCAGCATCCACGAGGGGATATCCAGTCTTTCACTCAGTGAATCTTTGCCATTCGTAACTCGATATATCCTTTTGCCACTCAATAGTTCTCCGTCTCTCCTGGAACTCGATCTGATACGTAAATGGGAAATAATACGCGATCTGATACCAGAACTCTCGCCATATGATCTCCGAGAGAAGAGTCAGATTACCTTGAACTCGAGAGTATATCTCTCGGATAGAAAATATCCCGAACCTGATATACGGTGAGAGGCGAGTTGATCCGTCTACTGCAGGCAGATTCCGCACATCATCATAGTGTGAGAAGTCTCGATCCAGACGACCAAGTCCGAAGTCCATAGTCCAGAGTGGATGGTGTGGCACATTGATCTCTTCGGAGATCTCACGACGATCTGGTGGTGTGAACCATTTTATCAGAGTACCGTCGAATTCGTGAGTCTCAAGTCTCTCAGGATTTGCGATTAGGAACTTTTTCCATAGCATCGAGTACGGCGTGAACACCTTGCGTTGCTCACACTCATGTGGCTCGACGAGGAGGAAGTCCTGGAATGAGTGAAAATCAACTCCACTCCCATCACATATCCCGAGAATTACCTCATCTCTCTCCTTCCCTCTTGGTGAATATGATCTATTGAGATATACACCATCGATCTGGTATTTTTCTATCAATTCCCGGATTATCTCTTCGGGTTTTCATCGATACACTGTGAGTCTGCCTCCAGACTGTTGGAGTTCTCGATCGATCTCTTCGAGTGCCTCTCGTATCAGTCCGAAGCGTGGATCATCGCGACCAAAATCCTCAATTGCCCGAGTATCATGGATAAATATAGGAAATATCTCTTTTGAGTTTTTCACCGCTTCGATGAGTCCGGTATTGTCATGAGTTCTGAGATCCTGACGGAAGATGAAGAGAGTACGATTGTGAAGTTTTTGCATATGCAGAGTATAGCAAAAAATAATAAAATGTATATACTCACTCTATGTTTTTTCCTTTTTTCTCACTCGCGATCTATCTCATCATCTGGTGACTTATGTCGCTCGGCATACTTCCTGATATATCGAGTCTCTTCACCCTATCGGGCAATCTCGATCCTTGGATACTCCTCTGAGTTATGTGACTCATCATATTCGCAGAGAGTATCATCTATGTCGGATTCTACCTCCCTGGACAATTCATCGCGGTCATCCTCGTGATCAGTGGTGTAGGCTCATGGCGAGACATCATCCCGCTCACACTCGTATCTATCATCGCTGTGACACTCTCTGCCATAGTCAACTATACTCTCGGATCACTCTGGCGGGAAAAGAACCAGAGCATAACACCTATCGACTACAAGAAGCTCCTCCTCTCGATGATACACATAAACACGCTCGCACTCGCACTCTTCGAAGCAGGAAAGATGAGGTATCCGAAGTGGATCATAGCTATAGTGGGCATACTCAATCTCCCCTACTATCTTCTCATGATAGCGATCGTCTATCAGTTCCAGGACGCTGCCCGAGAACTGGGGGAGAATCCACACTATCTCCTCATCGCACTTATGCTCTGGTGTGGATATAGTGTGTGGAAAAGTAAGAAATAAGACTATTTCTTCTTCCCATTTCTACACCTCTCTGAACAATATATGACACTCTCCCAGATAGCTTTCCATTTTTTTCGATTCGAAAAAGGTCTCTGACAGGTAGGACAGATCTTGGACTCACGCATAACTCATCGATCGAGGATTTTCATAGTTTTTTGTATTAGTTCTTCATCACGTAGCGTTCGACGAGTTTCCAGTAGGCAAAAAATGATGCACAATACTGAGTCACTTCAGGAACCATATATGGATATGGAGTTTTAGTAATACCTGTAATATCCGAATAGAGGATATGATCTGTGAGATATATCTCTTTTTGTGATACTTCTTGAAATTCATCTCTAAGATCCCCTATCTCTCCTATGTATACTTGAATTCACTCGATATTCTCCCTCGCAAGTGAGAGTATGAACTCTATGACTCTAGGAGAAACAGAGAATCTGTCGAAATGTGAGGGCGCGAGGACGAGAACTCGATTGGCTCCTATATCACTCATCCAGTCAGGACGGATCGAGTAGTTCGTATAGATGACGAGTGGGAGAGTCGGATCGAGTGATATATCAGACTGCTCTGGGAGTGGAGTGTTGAGATCGAGAGGAGCGTATACGAGCATATGATCTGGTACCTTGGTCGTCCAGATATCATCATAGCTCCGATCGAGAAATGTCTTTCTCTGAGTGGAACCAGTATATTCGTTGATATTGGTCTGGATAGCAATATATTTCTTCGAGGAGAATGCTCATGCATTCCACTGCCAGCTACAGGTATTGGATGCGAGATCACCATCAAGGAGATGATAGTACATCCACTGACTCGGTGTCCTCCAGTGAGCTCCGCTCATATTGCATGCTATACCTGCGATATACATACGGAGATGATTGTGCATATATCCTGTCTCGTAGAGTGACACTATACCCTGATCGATCGCCTCGATACCCGTACTCGCATCCGAGAACGCTGTCGGCATATCATATGTGAGGACATCCTCCTGATCGAACCGGATATCGAGCATCATCCGATCTGTACCGAGTCACTCCCATACACGCAAGAAAAACTCTCTCCAAGCAAGCTCCTTCAGGAATTGCTCTATCTGATGTGGCTGATATCATCTCGCAAGTACTCGAGCTCGGATATCTCGGATCGTGATGAATCATCTCGATATGTACGGTGAGAGCATCGTCACATGCCCTGTGAGATGATTGCGATCTCGACCATAACTGAGAGGATCTATAGAGTCGATGCGAGCCTCGATACTGGCTCTATCAGTCGGGAATGTATAGTTTGGGATTTTCATAGTTATTTTCGGGTATTCATAGTTTTTAGATATATCTTCGCTTCAGTGAGAAGTCAGTCAAATATCATCTCTGATCCTGATGTGACGACTCATCGTTCTCACGACTTATGGAGGATGAGACACTCAGCCTTGCGAGACTCAGATACGAGCATCCAGAGATTCTCTAGGTTCACCCGACTTGTCTGATCGACGATGAGATATCCTCGCTTCAGAGCTCGCTCATACTCCTCTCGCTCATAGACATAGAGATGATGTGGGACGGCCCGACTCCCGAGTCTGATCCCTGATTTCTTGCCCTTCGAGAGGGCATCGATGTGTTCGAGTTTGACTTTTGGCATATGAGGATTATAGAGAAAAATAAATAAAAGAAACTCATTTTATAATATAACTCCCTCCTCCACGAGGTTCTCCGTCATCAGTACCTTTTCGCTATAGCTCCGAGAACTCACGACTCGGCAGAGATAGAGCACATGATCTCATCATCCATCTGCGAGCCTCTCAATCTCCTCAAGTTCTATATATCAGGCGATCCCGATGAGATGATGCTCTCATATGAGGAGTCGCTTCTTCGCGAGATATGCCATCTTATCATATGACTTTCCTGATTTCTTCCCGAGGACTCGCACGAGTGATGAGTGAGTCGGTGCGAGGATCTGGAGGATACCTCTATGACTCGACTGCCAGTTCGAGAGAGACTGAGTATCACGATAGAGAGCGATGATATAGTG
>JANNYQ010000043.1:0-14560 GCA_031410215.1 Candidatus Altimarinota bacterium
ATCGGTAATCTCGAGGATATCACCCTGAGAGCACTGCGTATCCTCAAGGAAGCAGACTATATCGCCTGCGAGGATACTCGTATGACTGGACAACTATTGCAACACTATGATATCGAGAATGGAGGACGACTCATGTCATTCCACTCTCATAGTGGGTTCTCCAAAGTGGAGAAGATTATCGAACTACTCCAGAATAGCAAGCATATTGCACTCGTCTCTGATGCTGGGACTCCTGGGATCTCTGATCCTGGTTTTATCCTCATCAAAAAGGCGATCGAGGCAGGTGTCACCGTCACACCGATTCCAGGAGCCTCTGCGGTACTCTCAGCCATCGTATCGAGCGGATTCGACTGTCATCAGTACCTATATCTCGGATTCCTCCCAGTGAAAAAATGACGCCAAACGATGCTAAAATCACTCGTTAATAAAGAGTATACAGTAGTAATATATGAATCAGTACATCGCATAGAGCGTACTCTCGCTGAGTTTGAGACCTATTTTGGTGCTGATACTCGGATCGTCGTCGGTCGTGAAATTACCAAAAAATTCGAAGAGTTCAAACGAGGAACTATCCACGAAGTTATCGAATACTTTAAGTGAGAGGGTAAAGTAAAAGGGGAATTCGTGATCATTTTTTAGTCTATCTTGGTATCGTCATTACGATAGAGAGTCCATGAGGTATATTGTTCGATATCTCTAGCGATCCATCATGGATGCGGACAATATGATCGATGATCGACAGACCTATACCCATACTCATGCTCATATCACGGGTTCGAGATTTATCTATACGATAGAATTTTTCTCGTACGAGAGATATTTCGTCGGTTGGTATGCCGACACCATTATCTGAGAATTCGATTTGGATGGCTTCCTTTTTTCGGGTATATCGACATGTGAGTATTGTATCTGTACCCGCATATTTGATAAAATTCGAGAAGATATTGTGGAGAATTTGTATAAGCATATTCGGGTCCATACGGATAAAAATATCACTCTCTCAGAGTATGATTGTCTGTTGTCCTGTTTTTTCGAATTGAGGGAGATACTCGTGGATGAGAATCTCTATTTGCTTGCGTAGAGCAAATCTTTCGACTCGTATATCATCACTCACATGATGTGTGAGATTCTCATATTCCATGATCTGCTCAGTTATGCTCGTGAGTCTCTTTAGTTCAGTCTGGAGGAGTGGTATAGTTTTGTTATCCAGCTGCATCATCCCATCTTCGATCGCCTCGAGATAGCATCTCACGGCAGTTATCGGAGTACGGATCTCGTGAGATATATCGGAGAGAAAATTGGAACGAATATTTTCCTGCACCCTGAGTGACTTGTAGAGACTATTGATCGTCGTGACAAGGGGCGAGAACTCATCATCACGCTCGTAGTGGATCGTCTGGAACCGAGAACTATCAATATACGACTTGAGTCGATCGATAATGAGATTCACCGGTGCAAAAACTCGACGAATCCAAAGATAGTAAAGACTCGTGACGATGAGGAGAAATACTATATTGGTAATGAGAAGTCGAGTCAGGATCCCTATGATAAGTTTCCATTCTGGAGTATCGCTATCCCACCCTGTAGGATTCGCTATGATAGCCGTGATATTAGCAAATGGATTCACTTGGGATATTTTTTCAGGTACTCTGAGTGCGTATCATCACTCTGTACCATTCGGATTACCTGATCCTGATTGGATATAGAGTTCGGGGTTATCACTAATATTTTTGAGTGATGTAGATATTGTAGAGAGCTCACTTACTACTGCCTTGTACTCATCTTGTTTCTCAGTTGAGAGAGTACTCACATCGAGGACAGCCCTGAGTTTTTCTGGGGAGAGGCTTCATTTTTGTTCATTCGATGCTACCTCATCAGTATACACCACGAATAAGGTTCCCATGAAGTATTGGAATGCTACAATATTCACAACAATAGTTGCAATGATAGCGAGACCGGTGATGAATGGGATTTGATAGGAGAGACGCAAACGAGTAGTAAATTATTAATTATGAATTATAAATGTAAGTATAGTATTTTTTTGCTATCACACAATATTTTTCGGTGATTTTATTGTGATTCTTACTTGCCTTATTCTTGCTTTTTGCTCATTTTTCGATATATTCTATATATAGAATACCTTACTTTAATATTGATTTGCCACTCATATATGACTGTCCGAACCCGTCTCGCTCCATCCCCAACTGGATATCTCCATATCGGTAATTTGCGTACCGCTCTATATGCGTACCTGTGGGCAAGACACAATGGATGACAGTTCATAGTTCGGATCGAGGATACTGACCGGACTCGTCTCGTCGAGGATGCAGTAGATAAAATCATATCTACACTGACTCTTGTAGGTATGCGACCAGATGAGGGACCACACCATGATGGTGGATATGGTCCGTATACACAGAGTGAGAGATTGAGTGAATATGCACCACGACTCCGACGACTCTGCGAAGAGGGGACTGCGTATTACTGTTTCTGTACTCCTGAGCGACTTGAACTCCTTCATGCAGAACAAGTTGAGCTCCATCTAGCTCCGGGATATGACGGTCACTGTCGCCATCTCCCTCTCGAAGAGGCTCATACTCGTATTGCCGATGGAGACAAATATACTATCCGACTCAAGGTACCAAAAAACGAAACTCTCATATTCAATGATATGATCCGTGGTCGTATCGAGTTCGATACAAATCAGACAGATGATACTATACTTCTCAAGTCTGATGGTATCTATCCGACATACCATGGAGCCGTTGTCATCGATGATCACCTCATGGCGATATCCGATGTGATGCGAGGGGAGGAATGGATCAGTTCTATGCCCACTCAGATACTCACAGCGAGAGCTCTCGGTATTACTCTCCCAGAGTACGCACATCTCCCGCTCGTACTCGGCAACGATAGCAAAAAACTTTCGAAACGTACGGGTGACGCATTTGTCTCTGATTATATTGCGAAGTGATATCTTATTGAAGCACTACTCAATTTCCTAGCTCTTCTCGGTTGGCATCCAGGCCATGATAAGGAGATCATGACTATGGATGAGATGATTTCACTCTTTGAGATCCGCGATATCCACAAGTCTGGGGCGGTACTCGATCCGATCAAACTCGACTGGATGAATGGAGAATATATCAAACGTATGGAGATCTGAGAGCTCCATACGAGACTTGCGAGCTATCTTGAGCAATATGCACCAGATTTTTATAGAGATGTATTTAGTCAACAAGACTATGTTTTCAATACTCGGATCATCGCAGAGCTCCAGACTCGCATGAAGCGATTCGAAGAGTTCGTCTCACTCACGACCTATCTCTATGGAGACTCTCAAGTTAGACGAGATCTCCTCGTGAATACAAAAATGAAAATCGAGACCGAAGCAGATGGATTCTTGGCACTCGAATTTGCTCTCCCACTCCTCGAGTCAGCTGACTATAGCTCTCTCGACTCGCTCAAATCAACTATCCTCCAGGCAATAACAAATGCTGGCAAGAAAAATGGGCAGATACTCTGGCCACTCCGGGTTGCCCTCTCAGGTGAGGAATTCTCACCTGGGTCATTCGAACTCGCGTATATCCTCGGTCGTGATGAATCCATTCGCAGAATACAAAAAAATCTCGCCTAAATTTATCTTTTAAATTTACTCTCTATGCCGTACATATTCCTCCGCAACATCATCGAATCCGTCATCGCGAACTATGTGTGTCCTGACTGTAGTAGTGGGACTGCAGCAGAACAGATCACTATAACTGGTATGAGCTCTCGCGGGCTCGACCTCCACCTCGTTTGTGTACTCTGTGGTACGCACTCACACCTCGCTGCAGAGGTCAATACGATGGCGTCAGAGCTTCTCACGAGTGAGTGAGGACAACAGTTTTTTTCAGAGTTCATCAAAAATGGAGGTAGCATCTGATCAACTCTAAAGAACCAAAAAAATCCTAATGCGAAATGAATCAATGCTGCCGATATTGCTCAAATTGATCAGGATATTCAAAATGCTAAAACTATGGAAGATTTTATTGGATAGAGATAAGAAAGAAGATTGAGATAGTAAATAAAAACTATCAAGTTTCATACTTTACACGTTTATTTTTTATTACCTATGTTCTCTCGACTCGTTGGGCTCATTGCTGTTATCGGATTTTCATATCTGCTACTTGTATTCGCACTCCCGAGTGTCGCTGACCAGTACTGAGACAAATCTATAAATACAAGAATCCGTAATATAAAAGATGCATCCCTCCAATTTGCATCGGGATCAGATTCTGCTGAGTCACTGCTCGGTAAAATACAAAATAGTGCAACGCCATATATTGAGGATACGCAAAAAACGGTACGAGATATCAATGTGAGAATCACAGACAAGATCAATCAGGTACAAGATGTCGCAAATTCAGTCGAGACTGCCTATAGTGGAGTCATTTATGCAACACAGAAAATACAAAATCTCACGGGAACAGGGAAATAGATATTTTCTATTTTTGTCACTCTCCGCAGCTACCCCTTGTGCATAATAGGCATGTATTCCTATATTGATAAGTCTACCTCCCTTAATATCAAAAAATATATAGTCCGATGATGACAGAAAAATAGACTAGATACAGTGCCTCAATTCTATTTTCAAACACCTAAACTATCCTTGTTTTCTATGTCCTCGTTCTCACAACAACCGATCTCTCCTCGTACCCTCAAACGCAACCAAGACTCTCGTTCGCTCCGATTTTTTGTATTAGCAATTATCGGGATTTTCATAGTTTTTTCGTATCTCGTATGGAGTGTTGGGTCAGCGTCTATCCCAGCAGGAAAATATAGTATAGAAAAATGATACACTGCATCTATATTAAGTGATAAACTTGGATTCGGTATTGCCTCATGGAGATACCGTCTCTGGATTCGATTTTTTGCCCCGAGTATCTCTATCAATGCTGGTACATATGAGACGACCACCCCGACTACAATTACTGATTTTCTCACGAAAACAATACGCTCTCCTCTCTATGTCGATCAGACGATCACGATCCTTCCAGGGTGGAGTTCGTATGATATTGATACATATCTTGCCGACAAGGGGATTGGCTCTGTGGGGGATTTTCTTGAGACATCTCGAATCAACTTTTCAATATACCAAAAAGAATTCCCATGGCTCATTGGAATCCAGAGTCTCGAAGGATTCCTCTATCCTGATACCTACCGTCTCCGACAGGATGCGACCGTGGATGATGCGATACGAGTTATGCTCCGTGAATTTGATCGAAAAATAGGGATACAATACAAGACTCTCGACAGTAAAAAAGCCTATGAAACTCTCATACTTGCATCGATCGTCGAGCGAGAGGAGCGTAGTGATATCAATCAGCCCATCGTAGCGGGCATCCTAGCAAAAAGAGTGGCAGAATGAATCGCAATGTGAGCAGATGCGACGGTCTGCTATGGCTACGCCAAAACCCAGAAACAGTGTACTCCGAGGTTCATTGGGACGATCATCACAGACAAAAATCCATACAACACAAGAAACAAGCAAGGATATACTCCTACTCCTATTGCGAATATCACACTCTCCACCTGGGATGCAGCACTCCATCCCGAGTCATCCCCATACTACTACTATCTCCATGGATCTGATGGACAGATCCACTATGGTCGTACCAACGATGAGCATAATACAAATCGACAAAAATATTTGCAGTAAACTCAACTTAAACAAGTATTCTATAGTATCTTCTTATGATTGCTCTAATTAATTCGTTCCTTTCGCCACTGCAGAATATCATCAAAAATAACCGAAAATATATCGCTTATTTCCTCTTGTTTCTATCGTTTCTATCACTCGGATTTCTATTCTACCCAGACTCAACAAAAGATAGTGGAGAAAAGGCACTTATTGTATTATGGGTAATTCTCTGGATTCCTATCTTCTCCCGAGTTATGGGTCTCCATATTGCACGAGAACTGATGCCACTCCGCAAAGAACTCGGCATACTGATGGGGACACTAGCATTTGTCCATGGTTGATGATTCATTATCACTTATCCTGAATTAGTTGATGATACCAGTTTCTGGTGGGTAAGATGATTTGTGGCTTATACAGCTTTTGGATTTGCTACTCTAGTCCTCACAATACCGCTAGCACTCACATCGAGTGATTGGGCTCAGAAAAAACTGGGAAAAAATTGGAAACGACTTCACCGACTCGTCTATATCATCATCATCCTCACAATTGCACATGTAGTGATGATAAAATTTTATCGTTATTTCGATGTGGTTCCAGTAATATTTTTGTGATTGTATTTCTGTTTCAAGATCCTGGAGTGGAGAGGCGTAACTCTATACAAAAAAGAAAACAAAACCTATCCACTCGGACAAAAGTGGCTCTGTGTCCCATGTGGCTATATCTATGATCCAGATATCTGAGATCTCGATAGTGGTATCGTCCCAGGTACAGAGTTCTCCGATATCGCAGATGACTGGAGGTGTCCAGTGTGTGGTGTGACTAAGGCAGATTTTGTTCCACACATCGAGTGACAAGAGCAGGAGACGCTGGGAGCTAAAATATTTTCGAAGCGATTCCTCAATCCCACTACCATAGAGCTTTCTATTGAGACAAAAGATGATTGGCAGAGTCAGGTATGACAATTTATCTCGTTCGTCTGGGGTGATGATCAGTGAGAGTTCACGAGACAATACTCGATCGTGAGACAAGAGAGGAGGCGTTTTACATTTCTTATCAAGCTCACGGATAGCGGGCGCTGATCGCAGATACTACGCAATATTGAGCTAGATGCAGATATTCGTATCAAATGAGTATTCGGGACATTCCGACTCCAAGATAGCAAAAATCTAAAAGTATTCATCGCGACAGGGACAGGGCTTGCTCCGATCTATAATATGATATGCTCACTTCCTATAGACCGCAGAGGAACTCTCTATTTCTCTACTGGAACTACTGCCGACCTCTTCTATGTCGATGAGCTCAAGAGAATAGAGTGACTGAATCTCCATATCCATACAACTCGTGAGAAGGTACTTGGATGTACGTATTGACGAGTGGATGTCAATATGATCCCATCGACGCCTGAGACAGAGTGGTATCTCTGTGGTAGTCCTCTTATGGTTACGGAGGCGGTGGGAAAGCTCACAAAAAAAGGATATACGAGAATATATAAGGAGGAATTTTAGTATTTTTTATAGTCCGATCTTCTCCATTAGCTCCCCTTTTTCATGTAGTGCTGCGATATCTGTGTATCCACCGAGACAAGTACTATCTACAAATATCTGTGGAACAGTACGCATTCCAGATCTCTTCACGAGATCCATGATGAGTCCAGGAGTTGCTGTGATATCGATCTCGTCATACTCGGCACCGAGTGATGTTAGGAGATTCTTTGCGAGGACACAGTATGGGCAATTATCTTTGCTATAGAGGGTAATTATTTTCATTGTTTTAGTGTTTGACCTGAGTTGGATATCTAGCTTCCCAGTCGATCATCCCTCAGACGAGATTGTAGGCTGTTATACCAGATTGTTCTACGAATTGGCATGCCTGTCAAGATCTGCCACCAGATCGACAGATGAATACGACTTGTTTGCTCGTATCTATTTCATTCATTTTGAGAGGTAAGAGAGGGAGTGGTATATTGACGACCACTCAGGTCATCCGTATTTCTGCGAACTCTCCAGTATTTCTCACATCGATGAGTGTGAGTGTTTCTGGATTTTTTTCGAGGAGAGAGTGGAGTTCCTGTGATGTGAGAGTGTGCATTGATGTATTCTTATCAAAAATGAGAAAATTGCAAGTCGTTTTCTCTATTTGATTTGGCAAAATACCAGTATAGCGATACTATAGGGAGCATTACCTCATCTCAATCACTAACTTATGAAGCTCTTTAATATTACTGATATATTCAACAATATCATCACGATGAGTCCTGAGACGCTCGAGGCGTTCCATGATGAGCTCAGAGATAATTACAAGGTACTCGCCAAAGATGGAGATATCGATAATCTCAGGGTTTTACGCAATAGACTCCAGACTATTCTCACGGCTAATATAGCCAAGCTCTCAAAGCGTGAGCATCGCAAGCTCGACAAGCTTGGTAGACTCCTCGTGGAGATCGATGAGACGATCGAAGTAGTAGAGCTCTCGACTCGCGAGGAGATCATACTCATCGACGTGATCAAAAAATACCACAAAAAGCATGAGGCACTCGATAAGATCCCAGCGGATAAAAAGAAAACCCATGTTCTCAATGCTGTTCGCAAGGATGAAATCTCCTACGAAGAAGAGATGATCCGACTCCAGATCGAGCTCGTCAAGCTCCAGAGCTATATCCAGAGTACAGGCAAAAAATGTCTCATCATATTCGAGGGACGAGATGCAGCAGGGAAGTGAGGCAATATCAAGAGATTCACCGAGTCGCTCAATCCACGATACTCCAAGGTAGTTGCCCTCATGAAACCAACTGAGGTAGAACAATGACAGTGGTATTTTCAGCGATATATCTCACACCTCCCGAATGCTGGAGAGATGATATTTTTTGATCGTTCATGGTACAATCGGGCCGGAGTCGAACCAGTTATGGGATTCGTATGAAAAAGAGACTATGAAAAATTCATGGATGATGTCGTCGTCCTCGAGAAGATGCTCACGAGAGCCGGGACGAAGATCATCAAGTTCTATTTCTCAGTATCCAAAGAGGAACAAGCGGCCAGGTTTTACGAGCGACGTACCAACCCGCTCAAGCAGTACAAGCTCTCTCCCATCGATCAGTTCTCACAGAAGCTCTGGGATCGCTATACGCTCGCTGAGTATCTCAACTTCTCCCAGACTCACACCGAACATGCTCCTTGGACGATCGTGAAGAGTGATAACAAGGAGATGTCTCGTATCAATGCTATCAAATATCTCCTCTCACAATTCGACTATCCAGACAAGTGTGATGCCAAATATCTGAGAATCGATGATGATATCGTATTCTCTGGACGAGAAAAAGTGAAAATGCTCGCTAAAGAAATCGATGAAACAAAGAGTTTGTTTGAATAAAAAAATCTCCCGAATATTCGGGAGATTTTTTATAGGCTATCTGCAATATCTCTCCCCACCATATATCCACTTGCCCAGCATATCTGGAGTGAGAATCCTCCAGTATATCCATCCACATTGAGTACTTCTCATGCGAAGTAGAGATTTTTGCTGATTCTAGACTCCATCGTCTCTGGATCGATCTCATCTGTATTCACGCCTCCTGCTGTCACGAATTCGTCACCTGGACGACGATCTGTGAGGGTCAGTGGAATACCTTCTCCTAGGAGTCGGGCGATCTTTTCTCTATCTACTCGGGCGATTGATACTGGATAGGTCGTCTCGATATGCGGACAGTATTCTCGGACGAATAGCTCGGCGAATCTACGAGGCAGATGCTCAGTCAGGATATTGGTGATGAGTTTCTTTGGATGATTCCCGAATTCGAGCTTGAGAAAACTATCCCACTCCGCTACTCATATATCGGCAATAGGAGAGAGTTGTATTGTTCTCGGATGATTGCCATCAATCATATCCCATGCGATCTGAGACGAGTACATGAACGCAAGAGGGCCTGAGAGTCAGAAGTGTGTGAGGAGAATCGGTCAAGTAAGAGTATCAATTTTTGCTCTCTCAAATGCCAGTCCAGAGAGCTCGTGAGTCCATTTCTCTTTCGTGAGAAAACTAGAAAGTGAGGGTCAGAGTTGTGTCACTGTGTGTCCGAGTGATCGAGCAAATGCGTATCCATCCCCAGTAGATCCTGTGTGGCTATATGCATTTCCTCCTGTGGTCACGACTACTATATCAGATTCATATATTCATTTTGCTGTGGTGATCTGGTATGATTGTTCTATTTTTTTTATATCAGAAACTCCTTCTCCATAGTGGAGAGTTATCTTGTCGCGATATTTCGCAAATATTCGAGTGTACACTTCCACTACCTCAGTTCCATCATCAGAAACAGGGAATACTCTATTATCAGCTTCGCATTTCATCGGGACTCCGTGTGATTCGAACCATTCTCGACATTTTCGAGGGGAGAACTTGCCGAATGCCTTCCGTATGAAATCAGATCCACGAGTATACTTTGAGAGGAGTATTTTTCTGTCTTCGATGCCTGTCGTCACATTGCATCGTCCACCACCTGAAATGATGACCTTTTTGCCTGGGCTTGTATTCTTCTCAAAAATCTGGATATGATAGTTCAATCACTCACAATTCTCGAGTATGGTTGCTGCCGCCATGAGTCCTGCAGCTCCAGCTCAGATGATGGTGATGATTTTCATGGAGGTAGTATAGAGAATTCTCTGAAAAAATCGAATCAAAAAATCCTCCCTAATACTCGGAAGGATTTTTATTTGTTTTTATGGCAGACCTCGAATACAGTTAATACACACTCTGTGTGTATAGAACTAACTGAGAAAATCAAGAAAATGATCGAAAAGTGGAGAATATGTGCGAGGATATTTGAGAGCCCTATATATCCCAATGAGCAAAAAATGTATTAATAAATTTGGAATCATTAAGAAGCTCATTTTCAATTCATGTAATTCTCTTATTTGGAGGAAGATGATTACAAAATTCATAAACTCTCTGCAATTTTAATGCATCCTTTATATTTGTAAGATTAGATTTTCTATTTATTGAAATCACTTCTAATCGCTTTTTTTGTATATATGAAACTAACTTGCTCCATCCGGCCTCTTCCATGAGTCAATATTTCTTGCATTTATCAATGAGTTTTTTGTTTGATATAGTTAACACTCCGTTTTTCTTAAAATATTCTTCTGCATCAGGTCAAACATAACTAGTTGTAACATAGTAGAAATATTCATCATTTTTTCTCTCCTCAAGCTTTTTGCGAATATTACCTAGAAATGACCCAGCTTTTGATTCATTTATATATCAACTTGAAAGTTGTTTACATTGGATATAGAGCTTCTTTCAGTTTTTATCTGCCTCTATATCTATTCATTTATGATATTTTCAGAACATAGAAACATTAAAATTCTCTTGTTCTAGAATATAGGCAATTAAATATTCAAAATCCTTATCTGTAAGATCAAAGGTTATCTTCAAAAGAAATCTAGCTTCATCTCAAGAGAATCAAGCTTTCCATGTAAGAAATTTATATCTTTTTCACTTTTTTTCATCAAGATGTTCTATTATCTCTTTAAATGGTATCGGTAGTTGAGACATATTGCTTATTTAATTATATAATTGATAATAACATTATTTAATAATAAATGCAAATTTCGGAATTCAATCCATAAAAAATAACAAATTTATCTAATATTAGTAGGCCGACAGTATCGGCAAAAATAAACAAGGTAAATAAAATTCTTACTGAAAGAATCAAGAAAATGATCGAAAAGTGGAGAATATGTGCGAGGATATTTCCTTTATCAGGAAATACATAATGATTGAATATCTTCATAAGATATGTTAGTATCAAAGAGTACATTGATTAATTCAGGATATACATAGAGATCATAGTGCGATCAGAATGATGTAATGCCAACCCATGTTTCATACTCAGATTGGATGACAGGAATGCCTGATTGGATAAGTTTTTCATAGTCAGTATTACTGAAATTATTGAAGACAAGCCATTGAAATACTTCTGTATATTCTTCAGTTTCTTCATTATATATGCCATAGATTTCATCATATGAAATGATATTGTTCTTCAAAAGACTATCTACGAGCATGGTTTGGTTAATATGAACTGATATGTACTTATAGTAGTGTACAAGGTACTGTGATTCAAGTGCTTTCATATGAAAAAATATTAAGAATTAAAAAGCACTGTTCCCAAAAGCAATCATAAAAATAAAAAAGCAATTTGGAGACTTGTACTATATTGTCTTTTTTATGTGATTGCTATTATGGATTGCTTTTTCAATTCATATTTTTCATTGATATATGGTACAATTTATGATCCACAGTATCAATCATATTAAGGATTATTATGGATTGCTTTTAGGGCTGAATTTCATATAATCCAGACATTAATTCCAAACTGAAGGACAGTTCTAATAAAAATAGGCATGAAAATAATATTTCATATTGATGATTTAGCATATAAGACTTTCCCAAATCTCAGAAAATGAGCATCTCTTAACGATCTAGAAAAGGAAATTAAGGCATACTTTTCTGATGCTTGAATAAAAGTATCTGTGAATATTCATGATGAATTTATAGAAGTAGAGTTTATAGGGTCAAATGACCTATCTAGTGGTCATAATGATATCTTTAGAGAAGCTATTCACTATGCTGAACGCGGAAGTTACTCTGAGGCAAAGAAGAAATTTGAAATACTCATGAAAGAAGCCCCTGAAAATTCAGAGGTTTTTAGAATGTACTGACAGATCCTTTCTGACGAATGAAATACTAAAGAGGCTGAGGAATATTTACTCAAGAGTCTTATATTGAATCCGAAAAATGAACATGCCCTTATAATGCTCTGAAACCTATATCGAAGGGATGATGCTAATTTTAGCATTACGGAACACCTATATAAGCAAGCATTAGAAATAAATCCAAACAACATTACATTACTATGTAATTTAGTTTCTATATATTACCAATCTGACGATTCTGAACAAAGTCGGAGTTATTTAGAGCGAGTAGAAAAAATTAATCCAAATTTTCCTCTAGGTCTCTACTATAAGTCTGCCTTGAAAGCAGAACAGGGAGACTACTTGGAAGGATTTAATTTTGCTCTAAAATGTCATTCCGTATCAAAGGATGATCCCGCAATGGCAGAAAGATCAATGAGATCAATGCTCATAACTGCTACTAGATATACTGAGGGTTTCGATATCAATACAATCCTAATTCCTTACAAGGAGAAATTAGAGAAGGGGGGGGGAAGAAAATAATCATAAAACCAGTTTCAGAGCTCTGAGTTATGGCGAAACTTGAAGTTGCGGAATATCATAAAAAATCTGAACATACCCTTATATATAAAGAATCAGAACCAAGCTATAAGCATCTTATGATGCACGAATTGGTTCATCTTGATCTCATCATCCAGGCTAGGGAGGCAGGTAATAATAAGATGTTCATTAGTACTCCTGACCAAAGAGATAATTTCTTTTCAGATTTCAAAAAAGAATTTTCTATTATTAAACAAAAGGTCTGAGAAAAGGATGCAACTGAGACTTTTGATGGTCTTATGGCTTGAGTTTGTCTTCAGGTATTTAATTGACCTCTCGATCTCATAATTGAGGACTATCTCTATAAAACCTATCCAGAATTACGACCTATACAGTTTCTTACACTAAAGGACAATATTATTACTTGAGAAAAATCATTAAAGTCACCCTTAAAACAGCTTATTCCTAACCTAGTTTTGAAATCAAATGCAGTAATGAATAATGTTAATGCATTTCAATTAGAGGATCTTTTTGATCTTGATTTTACAAAAGTTTTCTGATGAAACGATATAAAAAAAGAGGCAGAATCATTTTATAAAAAATATAAAAAAAATCGGTTTACTCGTAAGCCATGAGAAGAATATAATGATGTTATGGCTTGGGCAAAAGATCTATGACTCAATAGATATATAAAGTTTTTAACTGAAAAATGACCTATCGTTCCAGATTTGTCTGAGACTAATACAAGTAGTGTAGAGAAATTTTTTGCATCAATAAATCAACCTACTCCGAAGAATCTGGACTATGCAATAATTATGTATTGTATATGAGCTATACAATTTTTTAAAAATCTTGATCTTAACGAAATCAAGAAAATATCATTTCAAATAGCAACACTTGGGATGAATTGAATAGATCAGGATTCACTGGAACAAAAATATTCTGTCCCATGAATACCATGAAAAATGTTCTCAGGAAAGCAAATTCTTATATATTATTTTGTTTGATTTCAGATCGTTGCACCTGAGCAGGATACAGGATTAGATTGGCTTACTGAATATGAGATTGCTAAAAAGATGGTATCTTAATTTTTAATTTTATGGATATTAAAGAGCTACAGGAATTAGTTGTAAAATTTCGAGATGAAAGAGATTGGAAACAATTTCATAATCCCAAAGATTGTGCTCTTTCACTTGTCCTAGAATCTGCTGAGCTATTAGAACATTTCCAATGGAAAAATGGAGAAGATATAACAAAATATATTGAAAAGGAAAAAGAGGCAATATCACATGAGCTTGCAGATGTTCTCTATTGGGTATTACTTATGTCACATGATCTCGATATTGATATATCAGAAGCATTTACCAAAAAAATAAAACTTAGTGGAGAAAAATATCCCATAGAAAAAGCTAGAGGTAAATCTGATAAATATACTAAATTATAAATATATGATATCTCCAACTATCTCTAATAGTATTAAAACTTTTGATTTTAATAAAGTAGGGTTCACTTCTTTTAAGGCTCTTCCTGGTGGTCATAACTGGCCTGTTGTCTATTTAATTGAGGATGGTAAAGAATTATATATTTGAGAGACTACTAATATCTATGCCAGAAGTAATCAGCATATAAAAAATAAAGAAAGACAAAA
>JANNYQ010000044.1:0-6189 GCA_031410215.1 Candidatus Altimarinota bacterium
GGCGATCTTGCCACTCCGCGGCAAGATCCTCAATACTGAGCAAGCTCGTCTTGATAAGATATTCGGCAATGCAGAGATCAAAAATCTCATCATCGGACTCGGTACTTCTATCGGGGAATCATTCGACTACTCGCGTCTTCGCTACCATCGTATCGTCATCATGACCGATGCGGACGTGGATGGAGCACATATCCGTACTCTTCTCCTGACATTTTTCTTCCGCTATTTTCGCCCTCTCGTAGACAATGGTCATATATTCATAGCCAATCCTCCACTCTACAAGCTGAGCAAAGGAAAACAAGCATGGTATGTGTACAACGAAGAGCAAAAACTCAAGACGATCATCGATGAGGGTATCACGACCGAGTGAGTCCAGCGGTACAAGGGTCTCGGAGAGATGAATCCTGAGCAACTCTGGGAGACTACGATGGATCCAGTACAACGCAAGATGTTCCGAGTGACGGTCGAGGATGCGGAGCGAGCTGATGAGGTATTCCGCATACTCATGGGTGAGGATGTTCCACCTCGCAAGCATTTCATCCAGTCACGAGCCAAGACAGTAGCTAATCTCGATGTATAAAAAAATCCTCCGATCAATTCGGAGGATTTTTTATGAATAGGGTTATATCTAAAAATCCCAACTTCCTGCCATATTCGAGCTCTGTGTATAGTTGATGACCGTTGTCTCGAAAAAGTTTCATTTATCCGCATTGGGATCTTGGAGTCGGTCGAGGTGCTTGTATGGATTTTTGATCGCATCAGTGAATATAGGAGCCATCCCGAGCATCGAGAGTCGCTGATTGGCGAGCCAACGAGTATACTCTGCTGTACTCTCACCATTGATCCCAGGGATACGGTTCCCGAGGATATGCTTAGCCCACTCGATCTCTTGCTCGACCGCTGTACGAGTCATCTCTTCGATGATGGTCTCTGAGTAGATAGCTGGGAATTCTCTCTTGATCTCACGGAGTATATTCGAAAATAGTGTCACATGTGTGAGCTCGTCACGACGGATATAGGCGATCATACGGCCAGTGGCTGGCATCTTCATATGATCCACGAGTGTATCGAAAAATGCGAATCAATTGTAAAAGTAGAGCCCCTCCAGGAGGAAGTTGGCAACGAGTCCACGGAAAAATGTCTCATCAGTAGGCGAGTCTACGAAGTTCTGATAGATCTGTCCAATATGTTGGTTGCGTTTGAGGAGTATAGCATTGTCTCGCCAGAAGTAGTGGATGCCCTCGCGATCCTCGGGAGCGATCACTGACTCGAGTATTGTCGCATATGACTGCGAGTGGATTGCTTCTTGGTATGCCTGTATCGAGAGCAATAGATTGATCTCGGGACTCGTGATATAGTTAGAGAAGTTCGGGAGATTGACCGTCTGGATGGAGTCAAGGAATATCAGGAACGAGAGGATTCCCTTATATGCTCGCTGCTCATCCGCATTGAGCACACTCGTGAAGTCTCGCTGATCATCCTTGAGTCCAGACACTTTCTCTGGTAACCAAAAATTACCTACCATTACCTGATAGAGCGACTTTGCCCATGGATATTTGACGGCATTGAGGTTAAATAGTCCAGTTGTAGAGCCCTTGATGATAGTGCGAACTGAGAGATCATCATTCCCTGCTGGATTGAATATAGGATTTTTGTTGATTTTTACCTGAATTGTATCCGACATATGGTATATTATTGGTTACTGATTACACTATATATAGTATCTTTTTTTTGAGAATTGCAAGAGTTTTTATAAAAATAACCAAGTGATACCATTTGCAATCAGAGATCCGATCGCCGATGCAATGAGTACCCAATAGAGAGTCTTGTAAAAATGATAGTGAGCCCTCAAACGAAATGGTCTCGATACTCTATAGTTGCGGATATATGCGTGACCAAGAGTAGATATCAGATACGTCTCGTTGTCCGCTCACGCATCTCACCTATACTCAGCAATGATATAGTTATGATCGATGAGCCACTCGAGGAATATGATCGATTCAGGATTATCGAATGGACTTTTATTATCATCTGACTCCATATGTCTCTTATAGAATGACTGGTTCATGATAGAGTGAAACTCTTGAGATGTCATGAATTCGAAAATAGCCTTGGGAGAGTACATATTGGTGTAATTATGGGTACCAGCGACGTATGACGAATTTTTCCTTTTTTCAGAGTTTTGAGGCGTCCCAGTCATTGACTGGTGTTCGTTTCTTATCTTCCATAATATCTCGGAGTGAGTCGATCAGCGGTACGATGCGTACACCGTTTGGAGTCGAGTAGTTCCCAGTTCCTGAGAAGTTCACAGTACTCTCGATAATATGTCACTTGTCTAAGATGATCCGGTTATGTCCTCGCCATACGATGATATCTAGTGGTCTCAGGATCTTTGCGATCTCTTCGGGAGTTTTTCACTCGATATCGATCCCAGTTCCATAGGTGATCAGTTTGCTCGTGTTGCGAGGTGTATATCAATTGGTCGCCCAAAATAAGAGTCCAGAACAGTCAAATCCTTGCATTATCCATTTTGATTGTGTGAGCCTATCAATATTGTTACTTGCTGGATATAAGTCTATCATATAGCTCGCTCAGAGTGGAGAGTTACCACCCCATATATATGGCATGCCAGTCTGTTGTCTCATACGATTTTGTATTGTATATCGTGTTGGGATTTTGATTTTTCTCTCTGAAATTGGTTTTTCTGATCGGATCACTTGCACCATACGAGCATCGATATAGTGTCGATCCGTATCACTATCATAGGGATACTCGGCTGTTGTGACATCGAGGAGTGTGACTCCAGAATATGAGAGTATCTGATGAACTCGCATTGCTGTATTCGGGAATGCTACATACTCGAGTGGATCCACCTGAGCCCAGTCATCGAGAATGAGTGATCCACCAGTCCCAAATCCATAGTATCTTGGGAAATCAGCGAGATAGAAAAAAGGAGTCATTCACTTTGCTCGAGCAGAGAGACTCAATGTGCCTCCAGAGAGTTCAGTATTGAGAACTTCTCTATTTTTTTCGAGATTTTCCGTAGTTATACTACGAGATGATGCACTATAGATAGTTTCCATAGAAAAAGTAAAGAGAAATAATGAAGCAAGTACAAGAAAAAATTTTGTCATAAAAAGGAAAAAAATAGTATATATTTGTAATTTTGTATTATTGACTCTTTGCCTGGGTATTGATATTATCGACGATGGCATTCACATCAGACTCTACATCATGTATCTCTCTCTCGAGTCGCTCATCTGCTATGCGTATCCGGTCAAATCGGGACTGAAATAATATATTCATCGTATAGAGAAAAAGTGGCACATAGAATATAGCATAGGCCATGGTGACTATCTTGCCTGCCGTAGTGATGGGCACAAGATCACCGAATCCTATGGTTGCCGTAGTGATCACAGTGAAGTAGAATGCATCAAAATAGCTCTGACCTATAGGATGTCCTGCCTCAAAACGATGAATGAAAAATGTTCCAATAAGCCAAGATAGGAGAAATATTATAGCAACAGTAAGGAGCTTGCGATGGTGAATGTAGAGCATAATATGATAGATAAAATAATCCAAAATAGTATATAAAAAATACCAGAAAAGCCAATAGAAAATCTATACTACTTCGTATCCATGCTTCATTAATAGCCTCTCCTGGATTTTTACTATATTTTACTATATTTTACTTTTTTGATTTTATTTTGAGTTTTTTGATTTTTCTTCTCATTTCTGATATGAGAACACTCGATCCATGAGGATTGTCTGCTATATCGCGGTGCACGAATACCTCATATCACTCTGAGTTATTTTTCTTATAGATACAACCGATCAGTGTGCTATCAGCATCTTCCCATGTCCATCATCGAGGTAGAGCAATCTTTGTTCACTCAGTCATCAGCTCACTACGTATAGATGCTCATTCGCCCCAGATCATATCATCTGTATACTTGAGACGAGCATCATTTACTTTTTTATTTTTTCTATTCTCGAGTTCTCATTCATCTATATGTACCAATAGTGCATCACTCACCGCTGAGATGATCGCATTACGTATGTTCTCTATATTTATCTCACCTCTTATCTTGTGCATAGCCGTGATATCGAGAGTGCCGATCTCAGCTCATAGAGCCTTTGCTCATACTCATTCTGATACACGTATGTCGACCAATTTTGCCTTTACCATATTTTCTATTATGGTACTTTATTATAATATGTCAATTTTTTTATAAGAAATACACAATAAAAAATTGTCTTTAATTTTTCTTTTTAGTACAAGGATATATTCGTAGAATACGAGAGCTTTATTTTCTAATCTATTCTCATATGATGAATAATCATACTGGTAAGTACTGTGGATTCCATGCTACGGCATATGTGCTAGTGCTAGTAGGAGCACTCAACTGGTGACTCGTATGACTCGGTGGATATATGGGCGTCAATCTCAATGTCGTCAATCTCATCTTCGGTAACTGGGCGTGGCTCGAGTGGCTCATCTATATTCTCGTGGGTCTCTCTGCAGTGACTATGCTATTCCAGCGATCATGTAGTTATTGCTACGGTCATGACTATAGTACTGATAGAGACAAATCTATGTCGTAGTAAGATATATATCATATCCTAGATATCCGTCGTGTTGTTTTCTAGGTATTTTGGAGATACACGTGTCTGTGGATATCCATTGAGTTGCATCTGCACACCTGAAGGGAGTGATTCAATAAGGTCAGCTACTCTTTGCTGTGAGGTTGCTACTGATATAGCAGATGGACTCATAGTATCAGTATTTGGTTTATAATGCTCGATATGGGATAGCTCAACGGCGATGAGAACAGCTCGGAGTAACATATTAAAAAAATAATTGCTGATTCAGATTGAATCATAGTTTTTTGTCGTGTCTCGGAATCCAAACATCGTATGTATATCATATCATCTGTCAATACAATATTATTCATTATCTGCTTGTTCGCGTCTTTGTGATACTATATTCATCGCATCATATGCAATCCTCTGCAATATCGCTATTTCAACCTCTACTCGTGTTATCTCAACATATCGTCTTGCATTCTTCAACAATCTCCCTGATGGATGGAGAGTATCACCTATGTTCATGCTGTTATATCGACTTCCTGATATATGAGCTATGATCAGTGCGGATATCTTAGTATTCACTGACGCTACGATCTCATCTATCAACATGATAAGATCATCATTTCTGAGTGACTCTAGATATCACTGAGACATCATCTCTCACATCACTTGTACCGTAGCGATCTCAGTATCTCTATCATACATCAAGAGTCTCAGTTGTTGATTGATATTGTATGGCGTCGTGATACTCTCTATGATTGGATCTGTTTGGTTCATAAAAATGATTATGAAAAAAGTATATGAAAATCTGAAATAGATACAAATAAATAATCCTCCCAAGTGAATTGGGAGGATTATTGAAATAAAAAAGATCGATTATTGCTATTTTTTATTTACTACGAATAGTATCAAGTTTATTGAGAATTAATTCGGCAACTTTGGCTATATTATATATAATTGCCAGAAATCATACTACTACAATTGCTATTGTAATTGCATCTCTTTCATATTGACTAGATTCTATAAATCTATCAGTTGAGGTTAGAATATAATATATACCTATTACTCATAGAGGTATGATTATATCTTTTATGAATTCTTTCATATTTTTCAAAATTAAATAATTCTATCTTCTAGATTGCTTCATTGTTGTAGAAGGATTTTTCGTACTATAATTCTTGGTAGTAAATTGACCAGACTGAGCACTACGATAGTAAGAGCTTCACTTCGCAGAAGCCATATCTACGGTAAATAATAGTTGAGATAATACAAAAACTGTAGTAAGAATCAAAGATAATTTTTTCATAAATAGAAGTTAAAAATATGGTAACAAATATATTGTATATTTTATTTATTTTTGTCTAGTTTTTTAATTATCTATCCTTTAATATTACTCGGATCATTTCCTGGTTTTACAGTATCACTATCTCGTATAGGTCATTTTTCACTATGAATTCTAACTTCTCATCCTCAATTTCCAGAAGAAAATTTCTTAGCAATCTTTATTGCTTTATTTTGTGTGCTGATGTTAATTTGACTTGCTTTTTCGGCTCCTTCTTTAAGGACCTTAAAGCTTCCGTTCTTTCCTGAAACGTGATA
>JANNYQ010000045.1:0-5059 GCA_031410215.1 Candidatus Altimarinota bacterium
ATCTGCGAAGAGTGCAGGTACGAGCAGTATCGAGGTGATAGCGGCGACTATGATATAGTTTTTCATGGGAAGAAAGATAAAAATAATGAATTGTTATACTATGAAGTATAGAAAATAAATCTGGATATTTAGTTAACGAATATTACTCGAACATGGAATATTATCTCACTAAAATTATTTTTTACAAGTTTCTTCACCATTCTTTCATACAAAATTCACACAAAAATGCTCTTCATAGTATTACTGATTTTTTATATTTTTTTACTCCAGCCTACCCACCAGATAGTTTTATCCTTCTGGTATGCAGCTCACTCTGGTCCATATGTGAGTATATCACCTTCGACGATCCATACTGCCTTGTGACTACCACGATAGACAAAAAGTATACCACCACTCGTCTCGATCATAATATTCCCATCGAGCGAATGAAACGTTATATCCTTATATAAAAAATTTTCAGGAAGGATAATATCTCGAATACGATCCAGTGGATCTCCAGAGTGACGGATGATGAGATGTGGAATTGATCATTTGATTCCGACAGATATGATATCATCCCCGAGAGATGATAGGTGTGTTATGCTATCGAGTGTGGTAAATATTTTTTCTTCTTTTAGATTCTGGGGTGTGAGTGTACCCGAGTTGTTGCTATAGAGCATACCATCGATGGAGACAATCCTAGTGAGATCTATGGATCCTGTCTGATTCCATGTTTTCCCGAGAGTCCCATTGGCTAATTCTGTGATAGATCCACTCTGTGCGATGAAACCACTAGAAATATCGAGAATCCCTGTCATATACTTGCCCGATTCCGTGATGATACTGCGTGTCTTCGGACATGAGAATACTCCATATTTCCACTCGATATTCGCACAAGTACCCACGAAGTTATTTATATCAGTATTTGCTCTCGTGAGCCGAGATGTCTCCCAGCTGAGAACGCCCTGATTAGTACCAAAATATTTGCCCCCAATATGCTCGATGGTGCCACTATAGCTCAATCTCCCGGTCGCTGTCGATCCTGACCACACGAGTCCACTCGCTGTTTTGGTGATATACATATCATCGCTGACTTGATATATGGATTGTATTCACTGGAGTTTTCTATAGGTAGGAACAGGGAGGAGTGAGACTTTTTCTATGAAGAATGGCTTCTCACGATCGATCCGAAATATCATCATATTCGTCAGATATTCGGGTCTAGCTACTTGCATCGTATAATCTCCATAGTCACTCATTCGTTTTTCATTGTTTCCATAGGCACCACTCCCGAGGAGAATCGTTGCATCTATTGGGGTGGTTTTGACATTGATAATTCCGAATGATCTGATCAAGTCAGATGATCCAGAGCCTGACTCACTTCCAGACTCAGAGAATATCCGTCGCATTCCAAGTCTAACATCAGGATAGTATCCCTGGAAAAAATAATACAAGAAAAATGCACACACAAAAACAATAAGCCAAAAGAGTCTGGCGGCTCGCCGTTTTCGGATGATTTCGAGTTGGTAGGATTCGATCATAGATATCTGATAGTTAGTGAGGATAGTGAGTGTATATAGTCATTAACTATGTATATTCACTATCTTCTATTTTTTTCTCTCCATCTTCTCAGTGCTATCGAATGAGTCGATCCGTTTCCCGAGAAATAGTCGGATCTGGGACTCGATCGCAGGTATCGAAAAGAGGGTAAGAGTGAGCACAGGGACGGCGATCCATTGTATCATATTCCATACATAGTCGAGAGCGGTGAAGTGGGTATATCGCCGCATGATATGGATAGAGAGGATACTCGGGATGATGATCGTTGCGAACAAGATCGTGAATATGAGGGAGCTCGCGATCGGCACGGTGAATGTCGCCAAGGAGTGATCTATCGAAGTGAATACGCCTGGTACATATCCGATGAAAAAGAGCATAAATGGTCCACCCGCCCAGAAGAGGTGATTGTAGACCAGATAGATCGTTTTACGGATTTTCTCGGTGGTTTTGATTTTTTTGTTCTTCAGGAACTCAGGCAATACAAACTCGATATCAGTACACCCCCATGACCAGCGACGCAACTGCTTGTACTGAGATCTGATTGTTCTATACAGATTCTTTTCATCGACGAGATCCATCTCACAGATCGCAGGAGTATGTATTATGCGGAATACTCCATCCCAACCGAAGTAGCTCCTCCAGTATTGCATTCCATCCTCGACGATCGAGGTAAGCGACCAATATTTGGCCCTATGCAGACATAGGAGAGATTGTCCATACACGGCGAAGTTGCGATAAAACTCAGGATTCTGACTCTCGAAAAATTGCCACATCGTTGTCCCGATCCCGATGATGCGAGCAAAGAAATGCCCCTCTCGCCAGTTGTTGGAATATATCGGAGTGTACTGGTAGATGGCATGATCACGCATATCTGTCTGGAGGAATGTCGATGTGACAATCATGAAAAAATTCACCTCTACCTTGGTGTCTGTATCGATCGTCGAGACGAATGTATGATGAGGATCAAGCTCTACTATCTTCTCATATTGCCTGATTGCATAGGTGATATTAGCTCACTTCACTCGGCCCTCTCCCTCTATATCTGATGGATGGACGATATTCACGATCTCTATGCCATTTCCGTTGTATTCCTGTATGATCCGCTCTCCATGTCGAGCCCCATCAGGGGCACGACCCTCAGTGGCGAGGAGAACTATGATATTCTCCTTGTATGGATAGAGCGTATTGCGGAGTGCGATGATATTATCTTCGATGACATTGTATGGCTCTGTATATATGGGTACGATGACGATATGTTTCAAATTTTTGGCTCATCTCGACACGATTGTATCTCGGCTCCCGTCCTTTTTTTCGAGTTTGAGGAGGCGGATATACGACTTCAGGACATAGTAGTACGACTCGAACACTTTCACTGACCAGTAGGAGATATAGAGTGCAATGAAGAACAATCCCGTCTCATAGTGGATCTGCATCAGGGCAAGTGGCAAGAGAAATGTCCCGATCAGAGCGAGGAGGGGGATTTTTGGGAGCCAGTAGGTGAGTGTGGTATATTTGGACATTTGGACAGTATTATAGCGTATTTCTGGATTTTGCAACTCGGGAGTAGGGGAAAAATAAACACTTTTTTGCAAAAAAATCTATTCTTCATATATTGCACATATGAATATACTCTTCTCATCACATGGCTTCGAGCTCTCAGAGTCTGAGGTTGCTCAGTTCGAGCAATTCCTCTCGCTTTTTATAGAGTACAACTCGCATACCAATCTCTCAGCAATTCGCGATAGAGAGGGCATCATCGAGAAACACTTCATCGACTCACTCTATGGTGTGAGTATCGCGAGTGAGATCGTTGCTCATACACGTACGACTCCTATTCGTCTCCTTGATATCGGCTCGGGTGGAGGATTCCCAGGGATTCCTTTGAAATTGGTTATGCCAGAGCTCGATGTCACACTCCTCGACTCCGTAGGTAAAAAAGTCAAAGCTATGAATCATTTTGTAGATAATCTAGGACTCGAGAGTATCAGAGCGATCCAGGATAGAGCGGAGAACCTCGCGAAGAGCCCAGATCACAAGTGACAATACGATATCGTCGTATCTCGAGCGACGGCATATATCACGGATATATTGTTTTATTCGGCTCCATTTTTGACCAAAAATGGGCGGATCATCCTCTACAAGATGCCAGGCGAGGACGAGCGACGGGATATCGGACAAGCCTGCAAAAAATATCGACTCCAGCTCACTGGAGAACTCAAATATACCCTCGCGGGACAGGATCGTATCATCTATGTGTTTGCTCGGGCATAGTTTTTCGAAAAAACTTTTGACAACAGGGCAGGTTTTTATACAATGCGTGAGCTTTGTTACTCCTTGCGGGCGTAGCTCAATGGCTAGAGTCTCTGCCTTCCAAGCAGACTGTTATGGGTTCGAGTCCCATCGCCCGCTCCATTTTGATTGATACTTAGATTTTTGGATGATTAGAGGTTTGGATACCCAAAATTCTAACACTCTGAGAATCTAGTTTGTTATTCGGGCGTATAGCTCAGTTGGTTAGAGCGCGACACTGATAATGTCGAGGTCCGTGGTTCAAATCCACGTACGCCCACCATACCTGTATAGACAACATTCGGAGACTGGCGCAATTGGCTAGCGCACGTGCTTTGGGAGCACGGGGTTGTGGGTTCGAGTCCCACGTCTCCGACCATTTCGTTCCTGATTATTAGATCTGAGTTTGCGAAGTAAAAAAGTTTTTGGTCAATACTTTAGAGCTCTACAGACAAAGATTTTTTTGATATTGCGGATAGAGTGAAGAACGTAGAATACTATTCTATAGCTCTGATCAAAATACAGCAATCAGAGATCATATCTCATAGTTCCCTGGATCGTCTTATTTGACGCCATCGTCCAGTGGTTAAGACAACGGGTTTTCATCCCGTAGACCGGAGTTCAATTCTCCGTGGCGTTACCATGTTAATCACACCAGTAAGGTTTAATTTTTTATCTAAAAAAGTTAAACCTTTTTTGGTTGTTTTTCATTCTAACAAAGGGCTATCATCATCACTTCCGCCGTCTCTTTCGTCCTCGTCTTCATCATCGTTTCCAAAGGTATAAAATACGTCTATTTCATCGGTATTTATGACTATTTTCTTGACCATGAGATGAATAAGCTTTATCTGATCGGCACGAGAGAATGTATTGATATCTTTTCCTTTCATCTTTTCTGAAAAACTCAGAATTTCCTTTGAGCTCTCGATGATATCATTTTGACTTCTTATAAGCTCAGAGAGTTCCTTATTTCTTCATTCTAGGTTTTCTATCTTTTCTCTATTTGTATCGATCTTATTTTGGATAATGGATTTGAAAGAAGTATTTCTTTCGCTTGTCAGATTATCAAATAACTCTTCCACTACCTTATAGAGATCCTGTATTTTGATACTATTCTCGTCTATTTCTTTTTTGTACTTCTTTTCCTCTTTCTTGTCTGTATTTTCTTTGAGATACTCATCGATGATATTTTTTGGATTCTTGATGAATCGATTTATATGGTCGTATATAC
>JANNYQ010000046.1:0-4490 GCA_031410215.1 Candidatus Altimarinota bacterium
GGATGACATATCGATCCAGTACTCGCGACTCTCGTCGGTGGAGTCGGTTCGGTTGTATGAGCCCTACTCAATTACTTCATACTCGGCAAATGGCTCGGTAGACCATTTCTTACTAAGTATGGTAAATATATCCTTATCACACCAGAGAAGTATAAGCGAGCCGAAGATCTTTTTGTCAAAAACGACAAAATGTACACATTTGTCGGGCGACTCATCCCTGTAGTTCGCCATCTGATATCCATTCCTGCTGGTATTTTTCGTATGCCTATGGTTCCGTTCGTCTCGATCACTTTTGTCTGAGCGACACTCTGGTGCGGTATCCTCGTAGCACTCGGGTACTATTTTGGCGAGAGCGTCATGGATGTGACCAAGCAGTATGGCAAAGAGCTGACCTATATAGCGATCCCTGCGATCGCAGTGTACATCTGGTACAAGATTTTTAAGAAATAAAATTTATGAATACTTATATTCTCATCCCTGGTGGGGAATCATTTTTGGATGATACAGAGTATCAGCATTTCATTATATCGACTCTTGTAGATTGGAATAGTTCAGCTTTTTTGATCTGAGAAGAACAGAAAAAATGGAAAACTGAGCTCGCCAAGAAGCTCACCGAAGCGGGTAATCTAGTATATACTCCCAATTTCCCTAATGCAATCAATGCCAAGTATAACGAATGGAAACTATTTTTCGAAGCATGGATAGGCAATATCGAAGTGCAGGGAACTCTCACATTCATCGGACACTCACTCGGTGGCAATTTTCTCCTGAAGTATTTTACAGAGATATGAATGCAAATAAATATCACTTCCCTTGATCAAATTCATCTCGTCGCTGCTTGTATCTGTGAGTGAGATTTCATAACACCTGAGAACTATGATACTCTCCGATCACTAGGAAAAAAAGTACATATATGGCATGCAGAGGATGATACTGTGGTTCTATTTGGAACAGTGAAAAAAATAGAAAAAGAACTCCCAGAAGCACAGACGCATTTTTTCGGATCTGAAAAATGATATGGTCACTTCTCTCCCCTTGCTGTATTTCCAGAATTAGAAGATATCCTGTTGCAAAAATAATCCCGTATACTCGGGATTATTTTTAGTTTTTAGTTTTTAGTTTTTCACTCTCTTTTCCCCACCAGTCTGCCAACCGTATCAGCTGTTTCGAAAGATCTTGTCCGAGTGGAGAGAGGGAGTAGCGAGAGTCGGGAGTATTCTTGAGAAGGATACCAGCAGTCACAAGTTCCGAGAGACGATCGGTGAGGATCTTCGTATTGGGCTCTCAGGTATCTTGACGAATAACCGAGAATGTATTCGCACCATGATCGACAGCTTGCAATATGAAGAGTACCCACTTTTTGCCAAGGAGCGCAAAGAGTGACTGAGCATGTGGACAACTACACTGAGGAGAGCGAACCATAATAGTTTATTAGTACAGAATCAATATAATCAATTTCTTTTTTAAAGCAAAAAATTTGCTTTTCTTACGGATTTCTGTAGTATATTTTTGCTTTATATTTTACACTAAACATATATGTCTTTCCTCTCCAATCTCTCATGGCGATATGCAACTAAAAAATTCGATACAACTAAAAAAGTATCTGATGAAGATGTTGCAAAAATCCTCGAAGCCATCCGTATGACTCCGACATCGTTCGGGATGATGCCATACCACTTCTATATCGTAACCAATCCAGATATCCTATCACAGATCCAACCTATTGCATGGGGACAACCACAGATCACAACATGTTCTCATCTGATCATATTCGCAGCTCGTAGCGATCTCATGGCAAACAAAGATGAGTACTTCGACCTCATGTCAGGTGGCAATAATGAGGTACGAGCACAGCTGAAGTGATACGAAGATATGGTAACAGGATTTGCTCAGTCCAAAGACGAGTCAGCGGCGATAGCGTGGTCAGCAAGACAGGCCTATATTGCTCAGGGATTTGCACTCGCAGCATGTGCCGAACTCGAGATCGACTCATGTGCTATGGAAGGTGCAGATTTCGATGCAGTTGGTAAGATCCTCGGGCTCCCTGCTACGCAAAAAGCGGTCGTCATGCTCCCGATCGGATACCGAGCCGAGTGAGAGGCACCTCGGGGAGATAAGGTGAGATTCTCGAAAGAGGTACTCTTCACTGAAGTAAAATAAATCAAAAAACCGCTCGTGATTGAGCGGTTTTATTGACAACAATATTTATACACTATAAGTAAATATAGAAATTTATTTCTGTTTTAATTTTTAAAATTGTATCTATGGCTAGCATCAAGGAAACGGCTCAGAAAATCTGACAAGAAGCCGAAAAAGCACGAAATACAAAGTCCACTCGTATCTGGGTACTTCTCTTCATTGGTGCTATATTATTTGTTCTCTGGTGGATGGGTAAGATCAAGACTGCATTTACTATCGGTCTCGGTATCGTGCTCCTCGCAGCGATCGGTATCCAGACATTTGACTATGATATCGATCTCGGATCTCTCTGGGCGGGCAAGAGTATTGCCGAGTCTCGTGTACAACAGACCAAAGATGGAGTCAAACTGATGGGATCATGTGTCAAAGCACAGGGTACTACCAAAGATGATCTCAATTGTTCAAATTTCCAGACTCAGGAAGCCGCTCAAGCAAAATATGATATATGTGCATCTCAGATTGCATCATATAATACTGGTCTCGATGCTGCGAAGGTTAAGTCTCTCGATATCTATGGTCTTGACGGAAACAAAAACGGTATAGTCTGTGAGGCACTTCCCCGTATAACTCCTGCGATATAATCCAGTCCATAAAAAAATCTCTCCCGAGTACTGGGGAGAGATTTTTTTATGGAATATTATCTCATACCATATGTGAACACATCCCCCTTCTTGGTTGTGATGATGAGTTGCATCGTAGGACCAGTGGATCCAGCCATGAGTCTGAGAGCACGGAGACTATATGTTGCACCATCGAGCGAGAACGCGTTCTCGAGAGTCATCGGTTGCCCCTCACAATACATCATTGTACTCATCATTATCGGTGCTATGATAGTGCTCCCTGATCGAGAGTATGAGCCCGAGACACTATTACAGAACTTGGCAGATACTCTATTTGTATCAAAAACGATAGTAAAAATCGGATTCGATATAGTAGTATTGTTAAACTGATTGAGCGTCCATGTACCGAGCAGTGGATTCTCGATCGGGAGTGATGATAGAGATTGTTTGGAGAGCATCTTGATCAGTGAATAGGAAATAGCAGATCCATCAGCTGGAGGATTCTCTATACGAGTCTCAAGGACGAGGATACGATTGATAGATCCAGATATGTGGTTGTATCATGTAATCCCTCCATATACAAAAGTCCATGGCTGATTCCATCATGCGAATCTAGCCTGCAAGCACTCCGTCTGGAGTACACCGAATACACAAGGTGTCATCATAGGTGCGATATTCATGATACGAACTCGAGACTCCCACGGACGCAGACACTGTCCTACTCGAGGCTCCCATCTGTAACCAGCTGAGGCAATACAGCCATAAATATCTCGATCTCCTCACACGATCGGTGGAGTCGACTCACTCATGATACAGGTACCTCAAGTTACATCTGTTGCACCAGCAACAGCAGCCATACAACTATTGCCAAAATCTGTACGAACTGCAGGACATGGAGCCCTGATACACTGTACCTGGACGAATCAACATACTGGCTCATACTGAGCAGTACACATAGTCGGAGACTCTGCCGCATAACTCTGAACCACTCAGAACACTGAGAAAATTATTAGATATAATAGCTTGATCATAGTATGATAAATAAGAGATATAAGAATATTAGGATATGCAGAGTTAAAAAAAATACAAGGATGCTCACACGAATATCACAAAAAATCCCACCAGAAGTGGTGAGATCTTCTACCGACCAATGATGCGTTCATAGTGATTCTTTGCTCGGGTGATGACCGCTTTGAGTCATTGTCTTGGTGATCACTCTGGTATATCTATGCCCATTCCATATATCCCGAATTCTCTCCTCTCTTCTTCCAGTTGTCTGATATCTTGCTCTATCCAGTTATTGATATCTACAGGATTGAGGAGCATATAGTAGAGATCTCATTCTATTCCGATAGGGAGTTCTCCATAATGACTATGCAATCATCGAATCTGTCCATCAGGTCGGAGTAGGTATGTACTCTCAAAACTCTGCTCCCCGTCAGTCGTTGCATCGTGATATGCGAGTGCGATGATGCCACCATGAGCATACAAGGTATCAACAACGCTACGGGCAAATCTCTCTACCGTGATCTCGAGGAGATTGCCTCATACATCGCCATAGACTCGGTGTGGCTGAGTCTGCAGGAGATGAACGGCATTGATAGGATGGATCTGACTGATTAGGTCAGGATGATCTATGGCAATCATATATACTTGACGAGTACAGAATAATATAGGTATATATAATCAATATGACAGAAAATGCAAGAAAATCATAAAAAATCCCACCAG
>JANNYQ010000047.1:0-11710 GCA_031410215.1 Candidatus Altimarinota bacterium
CCTTGCAGTCGTGAGGATATGACACTTCGAGGTGACTATCGCCTCGATGAATTTCTGATGACGAGGAGTCGTCTCGGACCAAGCGGCCCAAGTATTCCCCTTGAATTTCGCAGATGCGAGTTTCTCATTGAGCTGGAGACATCCACCCTCGCCATCCCATTCGTGAGAAGTGGAGTCGATGATGATGGCTTCCATTCCTGCACTTTCACAGGTCTTGATCGCTTCGATATATTTTTCAGGAGTGTAGGGAGCTTCGATCGTGAGGACATTGTATTCCCCAAGGTTGGAGTAGAGCTCTCATGATCCGTTCTCGGAGTCGATGAGTGCGATTTTGGTCCAGTCACCAGTCATCCCATGAGCCATATTGAGGGCTGAGAAAGTTTTCCCAGATCCAGAGGGCCCAGAGAATCAGATGCGGAGTTTTGCTTTTTTGCGTTCGGCTTTGCGGAGTTGCATAGTGTGGTTGGATTATTGAGATGTAAAAAGATTTGTTCGATGTTTCGGACAAAATAAAATCCCCTTGATGTAGGGGATTGAGGTGAATACTAATGATAGCATCACTGGAACGAGATATACTTCCATATATTAGAAATTTTTAGGAAATGAAAGTTTTGCTTCTTCTGTGAGTTTCTGCCAGTCGGGACTACAGATCATAGTGATCGTTTTGTTGTAGGTCATTCCCTGTATGTGGTAGTTTGCACAGTGTGAAGCGATGTATCCGTTGTATCAGGCTTGGACCATTATAGGAAAAGCGAGAAGTACAATGAGGATGATTTTGAAGATTGTGTACATATTTGTATTTATATGAGAAAATAAAAAAAGAGCATGTATATAACTCTTTACTTGTCAGGGATCGATTTTCCGATATACTTGATATCGGTTATTGAGATATGTATTGAATTCCCCGAGTGGTTCGGGGGGTTTTTTTGTTTTTGACTTTTAGGGTTTCTGTAACTGGTACATAAATATACAGCCACTCACATATACACTAGTGAGCACGATCGGTTCGAATTGGCAGGCGAATCTATGCAGATGAATACATATATCGTAGGGTTTTCCCCGCCATCAGGCTGTACAAAATGTTAAAGGTCATATACAAGTTTTTGTACATGACCTTTAAGAGGTTTTTATGGCAGCCCCACTTGGAATCGAACCAAGGTTCCTAGCTTTGGAGGCTAGTGTTCTGACCGCTGAACTATGGAGCTATGTACATCAGGGAGGGGGACCCCCCTGATGGTTTCGGCTAGGACGCAGGCTTTGGAGACCGCTACACTAACCGTTGTGCTATGGAGCTAGACTCTGTAGATACGGATATCTACAGAATATAGGACTAAATCGAGTAGCGATAAAAGGCTACAATAGAGTCTTTCCCGATCGCTTCACCGACCTTCTGATCTGGATTGACAACAAATGGCTGAGTGAGGAGAGCATTCTCTTCACGGAACTTCGTCATCTTACCATCGATAATCTTCTCAAGGATCTCTTTTGGCTTGTTTACATTCTTTGGATCTTGTTCCATGAGTGCAAGCTGGATTTCCTTTTCTTTGGCAACATCAGCATCAGAGATATCAGATGGCGATACGACCTGAGGAGCAGATGCAACGACGTGCATGGCTACTTGCTTGAGGATGTCAGTATTAGTACCAGCTTTGGCTACTACCACTGATCCATTTTTGTAATTGGAGTGTACATATGATGCTATGACTTCACCCTCAATACGAGTGAGAGTGCGGATCTGCATATTCTCACCAACTTTGAGTGTATACTCTGATGCTTTGAGATCTTCAGCCTTCATGATGGCTGCTTCATCAGTTGTCTCAGCCTTACGGATAGTGATGAAGTGATCAAGCATACCCTCGAATACATCATTGCGAGCAACGAAGTCTGTCTCACAAGAGACCTCTACAACGTATACAGCATTACCGTCAGCGACTATTTTGATGCGTCCTTCTGATGTCTCGTTACCAGAGCGTTTTGCAGCTTTGGCGAGACCCTTTTTTCGGAGCAGATCGATCGCTGCCTCCATATTTCCTTCTGCTTCGACGAGAGCTGACTTGCAGTCGGACATACCGACCCCAGTTCGCTCTCGGAGTTCTTTGATCATCTGAGCTGTTACCATAGATTTGTTGAATTAGTATATAATATTGGGAACTATTTCCCAGGAGTGAATAGAGCCGAGAGACCGAGAGTTTGTATGATTTTCTCACTATTTGTATAGAGAATATCGATCACGTGATCTTTGCCTGAGTATGCTTGGAAAGCAAGAAACAGTGAAGTGAGGAAGCATATGACATTGAGGAGTCCTATGATTCCAAAAAGGAACCAGAGAAAACTCCCAATAATAGCAATACTTATCTCAATAACATTGATAATAAATCCCTGTTTCATATACTTCACAACAAACGCAGTTTTCATATTCATCAACAATGGCACAAAGAATACAAATGATGCGAGAGCAGCAGCGAGTCGCTCCTGACTCGGTACTATACTAGTAGTTGGTGTCATAGAACAAAAAGGTTATAAATAGACTAGAGAGCCGGTGCTATTACTTCTTTTTTTGCTATTGGAGTGCGTGGAGTTGCTGATTTTGGAGCAATAGTTTCTACTCGTGCCATAGGTTTTTTATCTTCGATTTTTTTAGCCTTGATAGCTGATTTGATCTCACCGAGCATCCATGCGATCGCCTTTATAGAGTTCACATTGCATGGGACGAAGTGTGTCGACTTGTCGATATCACCAGTAGAACCGAGGAGTGCAATAGATGTAACTCCGATAACACGAGCCTCTGCGAGAGCAAGATCCTCATAGTGTCCGTCTACTACCACAACTACATCTGGAGTCCGTTTCATTTCCTTGACGCCTACATAAGCCTCCTTGAGTTTTGTGAGTTCGTTGAGTTTGATTGCTTTTTCTTTTTTCGTCAGATTTTCGAGCATACCATTCGCAAGAGATGTCTCGAGTTCATTGTAGTATGCGATTCGTTTTTTGATTGTTGTATAGTTCGTCAGGAGTCCTGGTACCCACTTGGTATTCACATAGAAGTGCCCAGTAGAAGTAGCAATAGCCTCGACAAGATCCTTTGATTGTACTTTAGTACCAACAAAAAGGATAGATTTCCCCTTTGATGAGAGATCTTCGAGAACTGCCTTGATCTCTTCGAGTTTCTCAGCTGTTTTATAGAGATTGAACACATGGACACCATTCTGGATACCATAGATATAATCTCGCATCTTCGGAGACCAATATTCACGCTTATGTCCGATGTGGACTGCGTTGTCGAGCATACTCTGTATGAGTGTAGCGGTAGCCATAATATAGAAAAAATAAAAAAATAATCCTTACCGAGACCTTTGTCAGATACGAAACACTTTGTTCTGTATTTCCTAGTTCCGTCATTTGGAGGAACGAAGTAATACAGTTTTGAAAAGTGAGGAAGTATCCTTGTAAAATCAAAAATCCCAATACTTCACACATTTTCCGAGTGAAATATTGGGATTAGTATAGAGGAAATACAGAAAAAGCAAGTTAATTTGTGAATATTTTCTAGATTATATCTCCTTAGTCTTCATCTGCAGAATCTTGATTAAATAAAGTTATTATTTACACGAATTTTATTCTTTTTTCAGCTCACATAAGAGTCTAATTAAATTTCACTCTTGAGGATAAAGAGGACAATTCTAACAGATCAGTATATCAGAATTCAGTTAAATTAATAAATATTTTTTAATGTATAGCCAGTCATATTACTTATTAAGTAACTGTACTCTTTGAGTAATTGATTTTTTCAGAAATTCTATATCAGGTGAATTGGGATCTTGTATTTCATCAAGTTGAAAACAAAGACTTTGGATCTCAGGATCTTGCATTTGAAAAGAAGAGGGCTCTACACTAAAGTTGTCTAAATCTAACATAGAAATGAAAATTAATAATTTAATTCAAATCATATTAGATATATATACTTACTTGTCAAATTTATTTCTCTACTTTCTCTGTCATTTTGTCCATTTTTGACTATAGTACAACAATTATCAATCATATATATGACCAATCCAGCACACAAATACGAGATCATCATGGGCCTCGAGACCCATGTTCGTATCCGTTCCAATACTAAGATGTTCTGTAGTTGTCAGAATGCACTCGAGCTCGCAAGTGAACCCAATATCCACGTGTGTCCTGTGTGCATGGGATTCCCTGGGATGTTGCCGACTGTCTCTGCCTGAGTCATTGATCTCGCCGTCAGAGCATCTCACGCACTCAGATCTACCGTACAAGAGACGAGTATATTCGATCGCAAGAGCTACTTCTATCCGGACCTCCCGATGGGATACCAGATTACTCAGCTCTATGAGCCTATAGCTGATGGTGGCGAGGTTAGGGCCCTGATCGAGGGCGAGCTCAGGATTTTTCGTATACATCATATGCATATCGAGAATGACGCAGGCAAGCTCGTCCATGCAGGGTGAAAAACTCTCTGTGACTACAATCGCGCAGGTTCTCCACTCATGGAGATCGTCACGCAACCAGATTTTCGATCCAAGGCAGACGTCCTAGGATATCTCGAAGAACTCCAAAAACTGATGCGATGGTGCGGAGCATCTGATGCTGATATGGAGAAGTGACAACTCAGATGTGACGTGAATATCTCTGTCAGACTCCACTGAGAGAATGAGCTCAGGAATCGAGTCGAACTCAAAAATGTAAACGGATTCGCCTCTATTGGTCGAGCGATCGATGTTGAGTTCGCTCGACAGATCGAAATCTACGAAACAGGAGGATCTATTGATCAGGAGACTCGTGGCTGGAGTGATGAGCGAGGTATATCGACACCTATGCGATCCAAAGAAGATGCGATGGACTACCGATATTTCCCAGATCCTGATCTCCCACCACTCAGACTCACAACTGAGTTCATCGATGAGAGACGTATCTGAGATCTGCCTATGGATCGTAGGCTCAAATATCTGAATGACTACAAACTCATCGATGATGATGCTCGTATACTGTCTGAAGACCTTATGACGAGTGAGTTCTATGAGGAGCTCGTGAGCATCACAAAAGATCCGAAAAAATCATGCTCCTATATTACTACGATACTGTTCGCTATATTCGAGGCTCATATGACTCGATTGAACTTGTCTCATATAAAAGCAGAAACAAAAGAAATAGCCCGAGTCATCGAGCTCGTGAATGCAGATGAGCTCTCATCAACCAATTCGAAGATCGTGATCGAAAAGCTCGTATTCGAGTGAGGACAGGCAGATATATGGGTTGACTCACTCTCACTCCGTCAGACCAATGATACAGCTGCTCTCGAGGCTATCGCCGATGCAGTCATCGCAGAGTCGCAGACGCAACTCGCCGAGTACCATAGTGGCAAAGTGAATCTGTTCGGATTCTTCGTCGGACAATGTATGAAAAAGTCAGCTGGGCAAGGTAATCCTAAGATCTTTACTGAAATATTGAAGACAAAGCTATCAAAATAAGTATGTGAGTTTTGTGAGTGGATTGTTGCAATATATAAATATTGTGCTAAAATATAAGTATGAAAAAAATACTGGTATCTATTCTCATCTCGTGCTCAATTTTCACTACTGTCGATGCGGCAACACTCGTTCCAAGTCTGACAGCTCAGATAGCACGACAAGAACAGATCAACACGAAGAATGCATATATAACACGCATCGTAGAGCAAGCGAATAAGCGAGCAGAGGCTCGGAGCAAGATGCTCGCAATCAAAAATAAGAAACTTGCTACTAATGCTATCTCAGTTGCGAGTATCACATCAGTACCATCTATTACTACGAGCATATCGAGTACAACACGATCGAGTCTCCAAGTTGATCAGCCATCCAATATTCCACCCCTATCAGGAATAGATATGTCTCGTGTGAGATCCACTTGGCTCGGTTGGTACAATGATACGAGATGATCATTGGGTATCAGATCATACAGCTATGATACTCGACTTGACTCGACTGCATACGACTGGAATCAAGTATTTATGAGTGGCAAAGGGCAAAATCATCATAGACGCAATCTATGAGATAACTACTATAGCTTCGCTACGATCGATAGATGGTTCATTGCTCGTGGGATCAATCCTATAGTCATCAATAGAGCTAAGCATACCGAAAATGTAGGATATGGTTCATACTCATGTAATTCAACTGACTGTACTGACAGTTTGATTCGTTCTATTCGCACGACTTTTGACTTTTTCATGAGTGAAAAAGGAAAGACATATGATGCTCACTACCGTAGTATCATACAGCCAAACTTCTCGAAAATAGGACTCTCTGTGATCGTAGTTCCAGGCGAGCGAAGATACTATCTCACGGTACACTATATCACAGAATAAAAAAATCTCTCCCGAGTACTCGGGAGAGATTTTTGATATACACTATTCTATTCCTCCCTCATCCTCAGTCAGCCGAATAGTCGTCAGCATATTACGGATTGCCATCTGCTCTGGGGTTCCTGACTCATTTTTACTCGCCTTGCCCTCAACGATACCACAGATGATCAGCGCTGGCACGAGATCACCGCTCGTGACTATATAGGCAGCGTCGAGCGAATGCTCGATATAGATATCAGCTTCATAGGCCATCATGAGATCAGTATTGATTTCTGGGTCATTGGGAGTCCGCTCTACCACGATACCTCCGACAGAGAGCCCATAGTCTTCTACATAGTAGTCTTTTTGTTCATTGTATATCTCGAGAAATCTGGCCCCAGATATCCCAATGATCTCATCTTCATCTGTACTTGTATCTGCAGATTTCGCATATGGGATGAACACGTTCGGTAAGATCACATCTCCTATCTCGTGCATCATATCTACAGACCTACCGAGATATGGCAAATATATACGGTCAGGATCCCAGTTGTCAAGGATAGTTGGGAGTACGATATCGATATCGAATTCCTTAGAAAAAATAAGAATCCAATCTCCTTTTTGATATACGATAAAGTCTAGTGATGCCTCAGTTGGATTGCGACCGAGTGCTAGACTGGCAACGCAGGTATCTCGGATGACAGGATTTCGAGTGAAAATAATACGGAGCATATAATTTGCTTTTTAGGAATGTGAGGATACTATACAAAAGTACTAGAAAAGCAAAAAAATGGATATTCTCACCCTCATTCTTGGTTCATTTCTCTGATTTATTATCGGAGTTTTTATCATGAGGATTGTGTCACTTTATGAACACAAGTGAGTGAGGAAACAGGCAACACAAGGATCTCGTAGTGCGATATTCGGAGAGGTCTATGAAAAAATATTACCCGCACTCCCGAACTTCCCATACGCTCCGAAAGATATGGTATTCATCGGAAAATGATGTGACTATATCATTTTTGACTGACTCTCTGAGTGATCACTGCGAGAGATAGTATTCCTCGAGCTCAAGAGTGGGAACGCCACTCTCAATAAAAATGAAAAAGCAATCCAATATCTCGTTGATCATCGTCGTGTCAGATTCTCTGAATATAGGATAGATAGTGTGAGAAACAAGGAATAACGAGCGATAAAAATCCAAATATACAAGATGATAATTTTGTTTTCTAGCGTATATGTGTTATATTATTAGTAATTAGTAATTAGTTCATTGATTATGTACCTCCTCTCCACCTCATCTCTCTCAGGATACTGACTCCATAGGATATTTTCACTTGCCAAGCAGGCAGAGTTCGATGGAATTGATATGTCAGTCGACTTCGACGTGTATGATAGCTATGATACCAGCTATATCACATGACTCACCACGAGTACGGATCTGCCTGTCATGAGTATCACAGCACCTGCCAGAAAACTCAACAAAAAACAATGTGATCAGATCCTCTCGCTCGCAGACGATCTTGGAGTCCAAGTTGTCAATCTCCACCCACCACACCGACTGGATCGAGAGCGAGATTGGTTCGGAGAATATCTCCAAGTAGTAGTAAAAAAATACCCAAATATCGTCATCAATATAATCAATGCTCCACCGAAAACCTGGCTCTATATTATATCTGAGTATGGAGATGCGAGACCTGAGACTATAAAAAAAATCACCGAGCATACAGCACTCTCGATCGAGAACGTGGATCCTGAAAGCGGGGTAGATCTCATGAAAACACTAATTCTCCTCGGTTCTACGATGTGACTTGTATATCTCTCAGATAAAGATGACAGTAAAGTGGGACTTTTCCCAGGTGAGGGTACTATGCCACTTGAGTCACTTTTGATCAAGCTCCAAGATATCGGCTATAGAGGTCACTTCGCACTCACGGTCGATCCACGGTCACTCCTCGCTGGGTCTCCTGATGCTACTGTGATTACGTGTATGCTCAGATCTCGTGAGTTCTTATCAAAATATTTTTCATAAATAAAAATCTACCAATTGGTAGATTTTTATTTCGTGAATATTTTCTTTGCTCTGAGCTTGGCCTCTATAGTTCACTCGATCTCGAGGCGATCTCTCAGGAATATATTCCCTTTCTGTGCTAGGATAGATAGGACGAGCTTGTCATCATACTCGAGTCGATGTGAGAAGTCATCGAGGGTCATGATGGCATATTTCACCTTTTTTCCGTAAAACGTCTTCTCGAGAAAATTATTGAACTCGATCTTATCCAATTCACCAATGATGAATATATCTACGATATTATTCGTATTTTCGTTACGAAAATTGAGTACTGCATCTGAGATTGTCACGAGATCGAGAGTTTTGCGTCATTTGAAGAATTCCTTGACTGGCTTCATTACATCATACGTCTTGAGAAACATCTCGACGAGATCAGGGTAGATCGTACAATTATGATTCATCTGATAGTATTTCTTTTTGTTTTGTTCATAGGATTTGAGGATTCCGAGGGCCTCGAGATTCATCAACTCTCTCCGTACAGCATTGATCTGTTCATCGACATCACGACAGAGCTCTCGAATAAAAAATCCCGTATTCGATCTGGCGATTACATCTTCGATGACGAGTTTTTCGAGGAGTTTGACTCGCGATCGCGAGCCGAAGAGTTTGACGAGATCCAAGTACGAATTATTACAGAGAGTATACTAGGTACGAAGTATATTAGAAAGAAATAGAAATGCAAGGAAAAATAGCTATAAATCCGATCGGGATGCTGAATGCTCGCAATATTGTAGTTTTTCTCGACTTTCTCATCATTTTTGCTATACTCTTCGCATGCTCAATCCTCAACAACAGATCGCTGTCGACACTATAGACTGACCACTTCTTATCAATGCTGGAGCTGGATCAGGTAAAACTCATACGATCACTGAACGAGTCGTCTCGATGATCCGTGAGAGAAACATAGACCCGAGATCAATATTCTGTGTCACATTCACGAACAAGGCAGCCAAAGAAATGCGAGGACGAATAGCCGTGAAGCTCGGACTCAACCCTGATGGACTCAACCCATTTCGTGAACATCGTCTCCCGATGGTTGGTACTTTTCACTCGACGGCGTCGTTTTTTCTCCGTATGTTCATCGATCGTGTCGGGTATGGCAAGGATTTTGTCATATATGATTCTGATGACTGTCTCAGGGTGGTTAAGGATATCATGAAAAAACAAAACATCGATGATAAGGAATTCAACCCTCGTGGCGTCCATGGGATGATCTCACAGACCAAGTGAAAGGGGATGACTCCGAGTGACTTCTCTGCTACCGTAGATTCCTATTATGGATCAGTCGTACTCGAGATCTACAAAGAATATGCAGGGAGACTGAAAGGGGACAATGCTCTCGATTTTGATGACCTCCTCCTCCTCTTTCGTCAAGTACTCGATCTGCCTGAAGTGCTCGAATATTTCCATAATCGGTTCCAATATTTCATGGTCGATGAGTACCAGGATACCAATCTATTGCAATACGAGATCGTTCGTATTCTTGCAAGCAAAACTAAAAATCTCTGCGTGGTAGGTGATGACTGGCAAGGGATATATTCTTGGCGTGGAGCGGATATCGAGAATATACTCTCGTTCAAAAAAGACTATCCGAATGCGATGGTCATCAATCTCGAGGAGAACTACCGCTCAACTCAGATCATCATCGATGCAGCTAACGCTGTGATCAAAAACAATACCAATCAGATGAAGAAGACTCTTTTTACATCCAATCCTGTAGGAGAGAAGATCGTCATACTCGAATGAATCGATGAAAAACATGAGGCGGATCTTATATCGAATGTGATACGTGATAGTGAGATGGAGAGCTATTCTGACTTTGCTATCCTTTATCGTACCAACGGACAGTCTCGTCTTCTCGAAGAATCCCTCATCCGCAAGAATATCCCATACCGAGTATTTGGTTGAGTGAAATTCTATGAACGCAGAGAGATTAAGGACATTCTTGCGTATATTCGCATCATATTCAATCCGCTCGATAGTATGGGGCTCAAGCGTATTATCAATGTTCCAAGTCGCAAGATCGGAGAGAAGTCGCTCGAAAATTTTATCGAGATACTAGATAGAGAGCATATCTCGATCGCTGAGATGGCGGAGAATGAGTTCCTCCTTAATGCAATCACGGGAATTGGTGCAAAATGAATCCAGAGTTTTGCATTTCTCTATCGATGACTCCGAGAGCTCTCGAAGACCGCATCGGTCACAGAACTCATGGATAATATCATCAAGCGAACAGGATATGAGGCATATCTCAAAAGCGAATACACTGAGGAAGAATTCGATGGTAAGATGGAAAATCTCGATGAGTTCCTCAATATGGCGTCTCGCTATGACTGACTCATCTATCCGGAGAATATCGCCAGTTTTCTCGAGGATATCGCCCTCATCACCGATCAAGATAGGGATCAGGAGGACAAGCAAAAAATAGATACCGGGTACGTCTCTCTCATGACGATCCATCTCTCGAAGTGACTCGAGTATCCGACTATATTCATCGCTGGTGCAGAGGAGGGGATATTTCCACACTCTCGCTCTCTCGTGGATTCGAGTCAGCTCGAGGAGGAGCGTCGGCTCATGTATGTTGCAATCACGAGGGCCAAGACGGAGCTCTATATCTCTCGGGCTCATGAGAGATATACATTCGGGAACTATTCGGCGAATCCGAAGAGCAGATTCATCAAAGAGATCCCCCCAGAATACCTCGAAGTCGAGTCCAACCGTGGATCTGCTCAGAGTATATTCGGAGGTGGTGCGGGTGGATTCTCGAGTTTTGGTAATATGTTCAATAATTCAGAAGGCTCTAATAGTCCCTCGTTTTCGACCGGAATCGGATCGAGTCCAACGAGTTCATTCGCAAAAGCAGGACTAAAGCCAAAAAACTCAGCATCCAGTTTTGCCACAGGAAATAGAGTCAAGCATGCTCAGTATGGAGTCGGGACGATAGTAACGATCGATGGGGCCATTGCGAGTATCGCATTCTCAGGACTCGGGATCAAGAAGATGAATGTCGAGATAGCACCGATAGAAAAGGTGTAGTTATCTCCATAGCACACTCCGCATAGACAGGCTCCCATAGCAATATCAGGAGTATAGAACTCGACTCTATCATCAGCCGAACTCGCACCCATGAGAGGAAAAATCGGGAGGAGATGATCATAGCTCGGATGAGCGAGACGAGATACATCTCACCATGATCTGAAGTCCAACAGGCTCTCCCACTCGGGAGAGTTTTTGCTAGATTCGAGTCATCTCGCAAACCGAGCATCGAACTCGACTGCCCATGGATGGACCTTCTCTCATGA
>JANNYQ010000048.1:0-33459 GCA_031410215.1 Candidatus Altimarinota bacterium
ACAATTTTATTATTTCCATTTGTTTGATTTTCAGCAGATTATACATATATAGATGCTTCCGAAAGAATTGGAGTTTACAGAGAATGGGATAACATCCCTACATACGAAAATCCTACTATTTATGTAAATACTTGTAAGAACTGATACACTCAAGTTACAGAATATTATTTTCCACAAACCTGATGGGGTGTCAAAGATCTATGAGCATATTATTGAGAAATACGATATTCATGATATAAATGTTTAGATAAAAGTATTTATGATCAATTAAAATTGCAAGAATTACAAAAACAACAGTCTGAGGCTCAAAAACTAATGGAAGAACAGAATAAAAAAGAAGAAACAACATCAAAAAAAGATCTTGAAGCATATAATAAAGCTATAGAAGATGCCAAAAAGCTTATAGAGCAAAAGCAATCTACAGCAACTCCTATAGTGAAGAAACTTACTACAATAAATGAGAAAAAAGCAACTTTAATAAAAAACGGATTCAGCTCCTAAAGAAGCAGTTAGAATTGTTAGAAAGTCAACTTAGTTCCCTAAACTAGATAATTTGTATCAAAAAAATCCCTTCATTTCTGAAGGGATTTTTCTTTTTATCGCCCACTCCCTCCTCTCGGAGCCGATGGTCGTGGAGCGGATCTACCAGATGAGCCCTGTGAGGGACGTGATCCAGTACTCGGTCGAGCGGATGAGTTCGGAGAGTTCGGTGCTCGACTTGGTGTTGATTTTTGTGGAGCGTGATGATCTCGTCTCTGTGGAGCGGATCCTCGAGGAGCAGATGATGTCTCTCTTCTCGGCTGTTGTGGTCGACCCTGCCCACCTCGTCCCTGTTGCTTGGGTGGTGAAAGAGTGAAGTTAGATTTTGGGAATGGGTGATCCTCGATGACGGGGATCTTCTGTGAGATCAGTTTCTCGATATCGATGAGGAACTGGAGATCATCGTGCTCACAGAACGAGTAGGCGACACCACGAGCACCCGCTCGACCCGTCCGACCAATACGGTGGACATAGGTCTCAGAAATATTCGGGATATCATAGTTAATCATATATTCGAGAGCGTCGATGTCGATCCCACGAGAGGCGATATCGGTCGCGACGAGGACACGAGTCGTCTGCTCCTTGAAGTTGGAGAGTGCTCGTTGTCGGTTGTTCTGAGACTTGTTACCGTGGATCGCCTCAGCGGATATCCCCTTCTCAATGAGGAACTTGGTCACCTTGTCCGCTCCATGCTTTGTTTCAGTAAAAACTAATACATTTTTGATACTCGTATCCTTGAGGATATGTACCATGAGTGGATTTTTGTTGATCTTGTCCACATGGTAGACATGTTGGGTGATCGTCTCAGCCGTTGTCGATACTGGCGTGATCTCTACTTTGAGAGGATTCTTGAGCATGCTATGTGCCAGAGTCGCGATAGCTGGGGCCATCGTCGCTGAGAAAAACAGAGTCTGACGCTTGACAGGTATTACCTTCAGGAGTTTTTTGACATCGTTGACGAATCCCATATCGAGCATCCTATCCGCCTCGTCGAGGACGAATATCTCTACATCCGCGAGTGAGATATGTCCCTGATTCATGAGATCCAGGAGTCTCCCAGGAGTGGCGATCAATATGTCGACTCACTGACGAAGACGCTCCACCTGCTTGCCCTGACTCACACCACCGAATACCACAGTCTGGTGGAGTCCTGCGTATCGTCCATACGACTGGAAGCTCTCCTCGATCTGGATCGCGAGCTCACGAGTAGGTGTGACGATGAGAGTCTTGATCTTGCGTTTTCCCTTGTTGGGATCTTTTTTCGCAACAAGGATCTGGATAATAGGAATGGCGAATGCAGCAGTCTTGCCCGTACCGGTCTGAGCCAGTCACTGGAAGTCTCGACCCCCGAGAATAGACGGGATCGCTTGTTCTTGGATCGGAGTTGGTGAGGTATATCACTCGTCAGAGATAGCCCTGAGAATCGGCTCTATGATCGGGAGTTCGGAGAATAACATGGGGAAATGGGTCAAAAAATACAGGAACATGGATTCCTGCCTACGCAGGAATAACAGAAATATAAGCAGAAATAGTTGAAGATACTGAAATAAATTCAGCATGACAGAGACTAGAATAGTCGCATCACACTCTTCGTTTCGAGCCGTATCACTCATCGCTTCACGAGTTCAAAGAATGATCGACCAGTCGCCTCGACATCCACGAGAGCATTGTGTGCTCCGTCAAAATACTCATCGAAGAGGAATCTATGGAGCTCAGAGAGCTTCGGAGACTTCCAAGCAAATCCTCGTCCAGGGAGCTTGCAATAGTCGGTCGATGTCCGCATCGTACAGATCGACTGGATCGGTGTATAGTCGCCCGATCTCCCGAGACGATCGAGCTCATAGCCGAGGACGCCCTCATCATAGGAGATATTGTGTCCGACGACGATATCAGCACTATTGAGCACCTTCATGATCGTGTCAATATGCTCACCCATATATGCCTTGTCTGCTACATCTCGATCATAGATGCCATTGACCTGAGAGGCTCCGAATGGTATTGATACTCTCGGCTTGATCAGGATATCGTGTCTCTCGATCTCTGTGATGATACCATCCTCACCTAATTCAGATACTATAGCAGCGAACTGGATGATATAGGGCTGTTGCTCGAGTTTGCCGTCTTTGACTGGGAATCCAGTAGTTTCTGTATCCCACACGCAGATTTTCATATTGTAGTGTTACTTCTAGAAACAAAAATTTCTCAAAAACGAGAAGCTCAAGGCAGTAAAAATATTTCGAAGTGCACTTATGAATCATAAGTAATCAAGAAATATTTTTACTAACGATGGGATTCGAAGTTTTTCAGAGATTTTTTAGTGGAACTTTTTATAATCGAATGACTTCATATCCGTATCAATACGGCGGATGATATCGAGTATTACACCGACGACGATGATGAGCCCAGAACCCGAGATCAGGAAGTCTATCTGAGAACTTGTTGGGAAGAGGTTAAAGTAGGCATTCATTTTTGTCATGATGTATGGGAACACCGCGATGAGAGCGAGGAATCCTCCACCCCACAGATTGAGTCTGTCAGATACATGCTGAAGATAGGTAGCCGTCTCCTTGCCTGGACGAACTCCAGGGATATATCCACCTCGTTTCTGGATGTTTTCAGCTACGTCTGTTGTATTGAATGTGATAGATACATAGAAAAATGCAAAACCGAGAACGAGTGCAAAGTAGGCTCCAATATAAAACCAGCTTGGATTTTGCATAGATAAGTTAGCAGATAACCACTCTCCTATCGTCACTGACATGCCAGTACCACGTTTGGCGAGGATCTGTCCTATGAGTGATGGAAATGTGATGATGGCGATCGCGAAGATGATGGGTACCATTCCTGCCTGATTGACTCGGATCGGGAAGTATGATCGCTCATCTCGTCCGGTACGAGTATAGATGAGTGGTACCTTGCGATATCACTCTGTAAATCGGATGATGATATAAATAACCACAACAGTGAGGATAGTCATGAGGAGGAGGAGTCCATAGTTCTCAGTTGATATATCGTTGAGGATATATTGTGGAACACCTGCGAGCACACCTGCGAAGATGATGATCGATGTACCGTTTCCGATACCTCGCTCTGTGATAAGATCACCAAGCCAGAGGAGGATCATCGTACCAGCTGTGATGTATGCCATAGCGGGGAATACTACACCCCAAAAGTTAGTTGTATCGATGATAGGCGCAGCACTACCCGTACCGACAATCGTATTGAGGAGGAGGATCATACCGTAGCTCTGAGCAAGTGCGAGAGGCACCGTGAGGTAGCGAGTATAGTTATTGAGCTTCTTTTGTCCTTGTTCGCCCTCTTTTTTGAGACTTTCAAGGGATGGGATGATGACCGCAAGGAGCTGGATTATGATTGTCGCATTGATATATGGTGCGAGACCCATGAGAATGATCGAGAACTGCTCGAGTCCACCACCCATAATAGATCCAAAAAATGCGAGCTGAGTATTGGCCCTCAGTTGCTCTGTGAATGCAGATAATAGTGCAACATTGATTCCTGGAACTGGTATAGCCGAGAGGAGCTTGTAGACGGCTATCATGAGAATTGTGAATATAATCTTCTGGCGGATATGCTCGGTTGCCCAGACTTTTTGGAGATTGGCTATCATAGAAATGAGTGAAAAATAATACCTCACGAGAGGAATATCTCGTGAAAAACAAGTGCATTCTAGTGGAAATGAGGGAAAATGCAAAGGAAAAATAGGAAATAGAATATCGAACCCTAGAATTCAGGACTGAGAGCATGAAAAACTCATTGTCAATATAACTTTCAAGATCACATTTGAAAAAAACAGAGATATCTGATACTATGAACTATATATTTCTATTATACCGCCTATGGATCAGATACTTTTTTGGAATTTTATTCTCGCCATCGCACTCGGAGCTCTCATCGGAACAGAACGTGAGATGCCACGCAGCGGGACTGTACCTGGAGGAGCCTCAGGATTCGGAGGTATCAGATCCTATGCTCTCCTTGCTCTCCTCTGAGCCCTCACTACATGGATGGATATCACTATGGGAACTGATATCTGGAAGATCAGTGGTCTCGCAATATCGGCGATATTCGTCGTGATTGCTTATACGTATTCATCATTCGCGAAAGACCTCATGGGTGTGACGAGTGAATATGCAGCCCTACTCACTTATCTCATAGGTGTAATAACACTGAGTGGACATCGGACGATCGCCGTCATACTTGCCATCCTCATACTCGTGATCCTCTCATCAAAAGAGTATCTGAGAAATATACGAGAACGATTCTCTCGAACAGAACTCGGTGATGCACTGAAATTTGCCGTTATATCACTCGTCATATTGCCCCTACTCCCGAATACGAAATTCTCTATTCTCGAAATACTTCAATTCTTCACTGGGAATCAGATACAGTTTTCTCATGAGGTTTTGTCTATGCATTTTTTTAATCCATTTGGAATATGGTTATTCGTGGTCATCATGGCAGGTGTCGAGTACATATGATATATACTCTCAAAGGTGCTCGGTAATCGTGGTGGTGTACTCGCCTCTGGTGCTATCGGTGGCATGATATCATCGACGGCGACTACAGCTGCGATGACGAACAAGTCGAATCAGCATCCGAGCAATCGCAATGCATACATCGCAGCGACTCTCATAGCATCGACGATTATGTGTATACGTGTTATTGCCATATCGGGATTCTACAGTCGAGAGATCCTCTCCGTTGTGATGATCCCTGCACTCTGTATGCTTGCGGGTCTTCTTGGTACGGCGTATTATTTTTATCGACAAAAGCCTGTTGCACGAGTAGTCAAAAAAGATGCACCGAGCAATGAAGATGAGAAAGCTGAATATGAAAGTCCGTTTCGACTCATGCCCGCTATACAATTCGCTGGAGTGATCGTAGTGGTAAAATTCCTCTCAGGTCTCGGTCTCATCTACAAAGAGGTGCTCGATCCTCGAATCTGGAACTATGCACTCGGTGCTATATCAGGTCTCGCTGATGTGGACGCAATCACACAGGATATGGCATCCAAGGCAGGTGAAGGTAGTATTGCACTCACGATCGCTGCATCGACGATCCTCATTGCTGCCATGTCGAACAATATCGTGAAGTGATCTATTGCATACCGATTTGGTGAGCAATACTTCGGACGAGGTGTTGCTATAGGATTTGGTCTGTCGATCATATTCGGTCTCACCGCAATTATCGTGATCAACTTTGTACAGATCACTGCGGCATTCGGGATTTAGAAAAAAGATTTGCCGAAAAATCAAAAATAAATATCATCGTCTCGCGGTGATATTTTTATTATCGTTTAGTACTTTTCATCAATTAACCCACCATCACATGAGCAACTCACTCAACAAGGTACAACTCATCGGAAATCTCACGGCAGAGCCAGAGGTACGCGAAACCCCAAACGGACAGAAGGTCGCAACATTCTCCGTCGCAACCAATCGTAAATGGAAAGATGCCTCAGGTATGCTCCAAGAAGAAGTCGAATATCACAACTGCGTAGCATGGCGAGGGCTAGCTGATATCGCAGAACAATATATGCACAAAGGAAAAAAGGTCTATGTAGAAGGATATCTCAAGACTCGGAGCTGGGATGATACCGCAGGAGTGAAGAGATACAAGACAGAGATCGTATCAGATAATGTGATCCTGCTCTCCTCTCCAGGTGGATCGACCGGTGGAGACTCATACTCTCAGACAGACGCTGCCCCTCAGGAGATGACAGCACCAAGAAAAAGTAAAGCAAAGGCGGAAGAATCTATCAGCATCGAAGATATTCCTTTTTAGACAATGGAATATAAAATCCCTCGAATATTTGATTCGAGGGATTTTATATTGTGAGTTATCGTATAAATAAAGAGGAGTTTTTATTGTTATATTAGATTATACAATACTATTACAATAATAGTATTACAGAAAATGATAAATCTTTATAATTGTACAGTTAATAATCAAGAAAATTATGAATAATTTCTCTCGTCGTATCCTCTCGGTTATAAGTAAGAAAGGTCTTATTTTCCCAGGTATCAGTCAGGAGACAGTACTGGATAAAATAGTCCCAATTGCTGAAGAATGGATACTGATGCAAATTGTCACAAAACATCTCTCTCCATATGATCAGATACTATTTCGGGATTCTTATATCAGTGCACCGGACGTATTTGATTCCTCAGAATTCCTCTCAGATATACTCTCAGATCTGGATGTCCTCACCGAGGAGTATTTCGAGGTTTGGCTCGATGATTTTCAGAAAGAACTTCATACATAATTCCTAACTATACCACTATGCTATCATCTACATGATTTATGGATACATTCCGGGGCAGGAAGAAAAATAATACTCTCTGAGATGAGAAAAAAGTCACTCTTGATCCGAGGTACAGTGAACCGAATACAGCAGTACAGGTAGATGGAATTATGGATGGGGCAACAAATCCGGCATGAGGAGAATGAAAACAACACAATCCTCTGTCGCTTGATATCCTCGATCTCTCTCCACTCATAAGTATCTATGCTGAGAGTGAAGCCGTTGAGGCATTCGATAATGAAATGGGGAAAGAAAAAAAATGAGCGTTTCAAAAGATGAAAGGTTTTTTTGCTCGCAGTTTTCAACGAATGGGACGAGATGCCTGGATAGATACGAAAAAACGGGAGATAAGTAATGCTATCAGAACTGGGCTCAAAAATGGTACATATACGGAATGATTTTTGAGAGAACATATTATAGCAGGAGATCGGGGCATCGTCGAAAATGCATATCTGTCCCATGAGAGGGAGTCAAAAACTGATACGCTTCCGAAAAATATGCAAGCAATTGTCGATAGCTGGATGGCGGCGGCTCCTAACTCAGCAGAAAGAAGACAAAAAACTGAAGAACTAAAATCAAATATCGAATCCAATTACCCAGCTATTACCTCTGATTTTACTCAAATTGAGGCATCACTCCTGCGACTCGAACAAGCAAAAATATCGACTGAAATTGATACGATCGAGGCAAAACTCAATATCTTGGACATAGGCCGTATTGAACAAGGGAATTGAAATCGGAAAGAATGATGGTTCGTACATATGGCTGATGCTATGAGTCATAGTATCAATAATTCGGGCATGAATGATTGACTCAAACAAAAACTCGTCGGAACTCTCCGTCATCCCAATACTGCTGCGGTACTCACAGCTCTAGGAACTCGAGCATGAGTAGGGATGATTGCAGGATCAACAGTTGCGGCTGGATTTACTGGAGGTTTTCTTTTGCCTATTGTTGCGGGATCTGTAGCATGAGGCCTCTTTGCGGGAGTCAGAGCTCGTCGTGAGATGCGAGATCGTAGTGCCCAGATCGATCGTCGAGGTGCTATGTGACTACAAACAGGAAATAAGGAGGCAGATGGTCTATCCTCAGGTTCCAATAATATGGCCGATGCTTGGCAAGAGCCTGTTTCAACGCTCTATCAGAGAGTATATAATGCTCATAATAGTGTATCTTCAGAGGAGGATGCTCTGATTGCAAGCATACAGTATCTGGTCAAGCATCTCGTTGGTAGAGAACATTCCATCAATATGCTCCAGTACGATGCAGATGTATCTGCATCTCGTCAGCATGTTGATATGATTCGTCTGATGAATGAGATATTCCCAGGTCTTGTTGCAAGATTCAATGACGCAACACTCCAATCTCCAGACAATAAGAGTCATGAGGTAGAAATAATGAAGATCACCTATATCGAGACCAAGAATCTCGCCAACCAAAAAATACAAAATCGGAAAAAAGAGGAAGGCAAGTATGCACTGAAACAAGGTCTCATATTCGGGGCGAGTGCTGCAGTAATAGGTGGCACCATGTGAGCGGCAGTACATGGAATCATATCTGTATGATCTGAGAATACTACTGTTGAGAGTATTACTCCACCAGTGAGCGTAACTCATTATCCCGACAATCTAACGGCCTACAAAAACATACAACGATCATTCTGGTATGACAATCGTACTCCTGCACCTCGATTTGATCATACGGAGCTCATGGCACGTACAGACAAAAATGGAAATTGGAATGTGGCACACCTCATCAACAAAACCGTAACTGCTCTACCAAATCATAATCATACAATACAGGTTGGTGATTTTTCAGACAAAAGTATTCAAGCGGTCATAACGCCGATGAAGGGGGGACCGAGTTTTCTCCTGCCCATTGATCCCAAAGGAAATATAGAAATCCCGCCAAGTATGCGGACTGCCTTTGCTAATAGGACTTTTGCATGGATAGAGGTAGGTGAAGTGAAAATAGGAACTGATGGAAGAATAGATCTACATCCGATAACTACAGTTGTAGGAAAGTGAAATATGGCTTTTGATCTTATCACCAAGACTACCCCTTGAAACAAAGTAAGCACATTAGTACAAAAAGATATATGATGGTGGGCAATACCATTCGGAGTGAACAGGTATCATCAGCTCGGGAAGAGAAATATCAAAGATCGCATCAGAAACATATTGAATAGTAAGTCCCCACAAATAGAAAATAGAGTTGATCATGGTAGTATTGAGGCTCCTATGATCGACACTCCCCCTACCATCGGATTACCCTGACCGATAGTCCCAGTTTTGCTGACAAATCAACAAAGTCATCAGGCTGATATGATGCAACTAAAATGAAAGTGAGCAAAACTACCAATAGGCATTGGCTATACACAGGCAAATAAACAAAAACAAGTCATAATAGAGAAAGATGAATTGGATATTCTGTGGAATGATATCGTCAAAATTCGCCAGATGCTCGAAGGACGCCACACAGGAGCTGCTCTCTCAGAAGCTGCTGTTTTGAATATGCAAGATACCCTTACCAAAATGTTAGATCAATACCATAGCAAGAGAAGGGCCTGGAATAATCAAATCAAAAACATAGAAAATATCTCTCAATCAGATACAAAACCCTGAAGCGTAATAATACCACCATATATACCAAGTAATCCGATATAAAAGGAGATATCATGTGCAAAAAATAAAAACTAGATATAAAGTGCTTACCAGAGTGCTGGCAAAATCTACACCTTTAATAACAATAAAAAAATCTCCTCTCAAGTAAATTTGGGAGGAGTTTTTTTTGAGGAAAGTATTATTTTTCTATGCTTTTTGCAGATCTATATCTACGCCAAGGTTCTGGATAGTACTACGGAATAAACTATCAATGAGTTTCTGTCCTGTGAAAGTTGTACCAGTTATAATACTATATTTTCCAGATTCTCACTCATAGTGAGTCTTTGGAAGGTTTTTATTTGTTTCTAGATGCATGATGAGGAGTTCATCTAGTATATCCTTTCTTTCTGTTTGATTCTTTGATTGGAAAGCCTCTTTCATTTTGGGAGTTGGATTGTTTCCTATATCCAGCCATCCTTCTTTGTGCAAGTTTTTCAGGATATCTTCTGGATTTTCTGGTCATGATATATATGCATATGCTCAACCTGCGGCAAGGAGTGCAACAGCTCAAATAGCGAGTCTTCCTTTCTTTGGTACTTTTGTTGCAAGATCTGTGAGGACTCTGGTAACAGCAGGATTAGCAACTGGAGCCTTTGCAAGAGCGGAGATATTGCGAGTTCAACGAACTGCTGATCATGCTGCATTCACAATATCTGTTATACCACGAAATGGTGCCATTGCAATAGTTTTAGCTCATTGTCATACAGCTCAATGGTACATCATAGAGCTTCCTATAGCAACTTGATTTGCTACACGGACTGTTTCGAATACAGCTACTCAACCTATCACCCCAGTAAGGGCCATATCTCAAAATGGCGGCATTTTTCCTTCGCTAATTATTGATTTGATATCAACGCTCTTATCCATGAGCATACTCACTGATCAGTATGCTGGAACAAATACTGTTTTTGCTACATCCATCATGCTTTCATATACACCACCTTTTTCATTTTTATTAGCCATAGCAATGGATCCAATACTAAAGAGTATAGATGTAGCAGGAATTAGCTCAGCGAGTCACTTGAGTCATCCAGGAATTACAGCCAAGAATGCTCGGAGTTTTGATACATCTTTTGCGTCATCAATATGAAGAAGCACTGAATCCGCACTTCTCGCCATTTTCATATTTTTGAGAGCTAATAGGGGCGTTCAGAGAACATTTTTGATATTTCCTGCTAGGAACATGCTTTTTTGTTTTGCAAGAAGATCATCTGTTGTTTCCATATAGTGTCGAATTGATCATTCTGCACCACCGATTCATTTGCTCCATGCTATTTTTGTAGCAGAACTAATATCACGAGTTACATCTGGACTCATAAGATATCATGCCATTTTTCTCTGAAATATTTCCTTATTTCAGACTGATAATTCAAGATCAGCAATTTTCATATTCTGTTTTAATGACAGATATTTTGGATCATCTTTCAATAAATTCATGATTTTTGATGGATCCTCATTTCCCTTCAATGCAAGATCGAGCATCAGATAATTATGCTGAAGTCACTTTAATCTATCCGATAAAACTCCTAAAGAGCCACTCTTTGGACTTGCTCATCCTGAGAGAGTTGATTCTATTGTTCCAATATCTCTCGAAAGATTATCAAAATTCCAAGACAAACCATTTCACAACATATGAAAGCCATTAACTCATGTTACTGTGTCCGTAAGCATCGCAATTCATCCTGCTGCAATTCCTGAACTGACCATACCAATAGTCTTCCAGAGAAGACCATTCACCGCATAAAGCTGTACACGAGCAAGATCCAATGCATGAGAGTCACCTCATTTTGCTTTCTCAGAAAGGAGGCCTGACCAATCTGTCATACTCATTTGCATATCCACAAATGGGAGTCAATCGAAGGTTAATTGAATAAGATTCTTCGATGGCTCTACAACGCTATTGTAGATAATCTTATGAGTAGGAATAATACCAGAGAGAGCAATATCGAAAAATGTACCAGCAGGGAGTTTCGCCATGAGATCCATATTAACATTAACTACATCTCACATACGAGTTGTTCCATCTTTCATATATTGAGCTCTGATTTTTTCAAGAGTATCTGTATTGAGATTTTTTCCGATAATAGTCTTAATCTTTTCTAACTGGCTTGGACTCAAATCTACTCATTTTCAGAAATATTTTTCTCAAATCAGTTTTCCAAGTGAGGTGGTCATATCAGAAACAATTTTTTCTTTATTAATTGGGGTTTTTAATAATTCATCTCATTTTTTCAATGCTTCTATGCCTCTTTTTTTAGTAGCATCTACTCCATCTTCTATTTTTTTCTGAGAACTATCATCTTTTTTGTCTTCGCTCTTCATGCCAAAAAGTCCCTTGATACTTGCCAAGAGTTTATCAAATCCGAGCATTGCCATGAGTGATGAGAATAGCTCTCAGAGTCACTTCGTTGCACTCAAAATTGTCCCAGAAACTGCATCGATCGACTTTGAGAGTTTACCTATAGCACCAGTTGCTCATTCGATGTTACCTGCATTCACAATTTCTCCTACTGCTCACAGTGCCTCAGCTCCTCACTTTCACATATCAGACTTGATCTTATCTGTAGTTGTTTTGAGGGTAGTTGTGAGTACTTCTGGCGTGATTTTTTTCACTGTATCGAGTCCATCTTTTCAGAGTTCTTTGGCCTTGTCAGCCACCTCTGCAATTTGGATACGGCTGAGCTCTTCCTTGAGTGCCTTTGCCTTGTCTCGTGGATCGAGTCCTGCGAGTCTATCGAGTTGTTCATCTACAATCTTGAAAAACTTCCGATCAGGAAGTTCCTCAGTCTTGAGTCAGAGCCTTTGAGCCAGTGCATCACGACTGAGTTCTATGACTTTTTTTACTGACTCTGTAGGTGTATTTTGTGGGGTTTCTGGAAGTTGAGACATAAAGAGGAATTATTTGTTTGCTTCTCGTACTTGCGTATATACTGCAGGAATCACACGATATCATTCCGTGACAATGAATCATCGGGTAAAGCCCATATATCGATATGCGAGAATCTGCCAGAGCATACCTCATATATTTTTTATACCGTCTTCACTCATAGGATTCCAATCACGTTCTGTTCCATTTAGATTAAATGAAGCTTCTATAACTTCGGTTATTGCTGTCCCAATAGTAGCTCATTTCCAACTCACAGTGGATCGACCAATTCCAGTTACTACTCCAAAAATACTTTTTGCTCCATTTCATATTCATTTCGGTGCATCTTTGAATGACTTACTCAGTGCCTCCCATTTTTCTGCACCATATTTAGCAATGAAATTCTTTTTTTCTACTGGAGTTACCATATGGTCTATTGTTGCATTTTCTGCTTTATGAATTGCATTCTTAGCAGTGGTGGCCTCGATATGAGGAGCTGGTTGAAGTTTATTTTCGGTCTTGGATCATATTGGCTTTTCTTGGGTTGGCGTAGTGACTGTTTCGGTTTTTGGATTTACTGCAGCCTCTAGCTTATCGACTTTCTGAGAGGGAAATGCTTGTTTAGTTGATTCTACTGGTATTGGTTTATCTTGTGATATTGGTTCAGTTATCTTTTGAGTCTTGCTATTCCTAAGCATAGTTTCTTTGAACTTCCTTACATTGGCATTCACACCCTCTACAAATTCCTGGATGGTAGCTCGTTTATCTAGAGATGGTTGTCCGAGAGGTCAAATTTCAACTACTTCTTTTCCATTACTTCATTTAATTGAGCGTATTGACCATATAGATCCATCTTGAGCTATGAACTGAGGATATTCTCCATTTTTTATAAGATTTCTTGCATTGCGTACATCCTTTGCTGTGATCTCACTAATAAGAAATTGTGATATATCTGGTTTGTTTGATGTTGTTTCATTGTTTTTATACTCAATTCTTGGTGCTTTTTCTACCTGCAGTTTTTCAAATTGTTCCTTAGTATATTTTTCGCCATTTTTTCATATAAATTCGTTATTTTTAGAACTCCATCTATATTCTTGTCCATCTAAAATATATCTTCAAGGATTTTCAGTGGCATTAGATGGCTTTTGGATTGATGTTTCTTGTTTTATTTCGATTTCTCCCTTTGTATTTTTAGATGTAGTTACCCTACTGGCACCCTTGAACATAGTTGCCATCAGCATAGCCTGAGCCATCTGCTCGAGAGTCCAGTTATCTCGTCGGTCAAATAATACTGATCCAATAGCTGCACTCGTGCCAAAGATAGCAGATCCCTCGATAGCTACTTGTCCTGTGAATGGGAGTATATTTTTTGCGAATCCTGCACCTTCTTTGAATGCAAGTATACCAGTTCTCGTGAAGACTTCGCCGATTCCTCTCATCACTCCCATCATCGCAATAGACTGAGCATATCACTCATAGGAGTGCATAGATGTGAGATCTCCATTCTCGATGAGACTACGGGTCGTCGCACCACCAGCCTCGAATGCTAGACCACCACCGAGTATTCGGGCACCTGTAGTCATCCCTTGTCTCACCTTGCTTGTTGCATTATATGCATTTGCTATCTCAGCGACCTTGAGTCCATTACGCATAAACATCACACTATTGATCGCAACAGTACCTACACCCATAGTGACCATACCTGCAGCTATTGCTATCGCCTCCATACCTATCATACCAGCTACTTCCTTGGATATTTCCCATGATTTATCTGACATCTTCGTACTTCCTGCTCCGAGGATATTCTGGAGGAGGGCGAGTTCTGGAGAGAGATCTTTTTTATTATAGAGATTCTGGTACGCGATCTCTCGTTTTGCAGACATGAGGATAGTGAGTTTCTCATTGGCTACTCTAGCTGCCTCTATATCTATAGTTGTTCCTGGATTTTGTGCCTGAAATAATTTTAGATAAGCATCTTTATTTTTCATCCAATTACTATTTGCCTCGCTACGAGCCTTATCTATTGCTTCTCGGACTTTTGTGATTTGTTTTGCATCGAGCTTGGTAGACGAGAGATCTCCATTTTTCACGATCATATCATCCGTCGGGAATCAGAATTTGCTCATAGTGTCTTCCATGATTTTTTGTGCTACGAGATCTGATTGTCCGAGTCTATCACGGATAAAACTGAGAATTGCGAATCTTCTGGCTTTTGGTTCCTTTATATCCATTGCCTGATTGGCCATGTAGAGATCACTATTTTTGAGGAGATTATTATTACTGAATAATGTATAAGTCCATTTTTTGATATCTAGTACGGATTTACCTGTCTGAATATCTGGATTTGCGAAATCAGCTTGTATTCATTTTAAAGTAGAATCATACTGGGTTTTCTTTTCTGGATTCTTGAGAAGATAAGCATCGAGAATGAATGCAAAATCCTGAACCAGTGAAACTGACTTTTGGAGATTTTCTGGGGCATTTTTTGGGAGATTGAGATTGACTATGAGCTCCGCTATGTCTATCCGCTTGGTATTTCCTTTTGGTCATGTGAGATAATATGCACCATCTTTGAATACCATAGTTTGTTTTTTTTGGAACATCTCTGAAAGATCTTCTTCAAGTGTCTTGGGTTTATTCAATGCTGATCTTAATTTTTGTGGGATGGATGCAGTGGGTCGAGTAGGTGGTACTATTGTTTCTCCAGATCATAATGTATCCATTACTGGTAACTGGAGTGATTGTGTAGGTGCTGGAGTGAAAAAGGAACGATCTGTAGATTGTATGGCTATTGGTTTTGTTACTGCAGCAAGTCATGCTTTGGCTGCATCTATGACGACTGCATGATCAAGGAGAAATACTGCTGCAAGATGTGGCCATTCATTGACGATTTGTCCTTTTGCAAGCATAGATCGAGTTTCAGTAATAATTTGATTTTTGTCAAACAAACTTGTATTATCTGTGAAGTATTTTTCACATTGATTTTTTACTGAACTATAATCTTTCCCTTTGGTGCGATTCTCAATCTGAGAAAGTTCATACTCTTTTTGTTTGATAGCAAAATCAGATGTCCGTGGATCACTCGGATTTGATCATTTCAGGTTTTTGAGAGCCGCTATATCAGCTTCAAGTGATTTCTTGTCGGCAAATAGTTGCATCAAATATTTATTCTCGGTAATAGCACGAGTAGTATGTTCGATAGACATAATAGAGAATTATTAATAATTACTTTCTCACATTATCATAAAATATCCATATTTGCAAGTTTTGAGGCTGCTTTTCGGATAATAAAAACCCCTACCAGATTATGATAGAGGTTGGCGGAGAGTATGGACTATTAGAGACTCGTCATATCATCGATCATCGCGGCTTGAGTTGATTCATCGAGAGTGCCAGTGGCTTTGATATTTTTAGATTTTTGATACTTTCGCAGAGCGAGGAGAGTACGAGGAGTCATCTTCCCATCAATAGGGGACTTGTAATACTGTCATGTAGCGAGGAATTTTTGAAGTTTTGATATATGGTCTCCTATCTGTTTCAGCTTAGGCTGTCCGAAGAAGGCTACCTGAGACTGAGCATCACTATACTCTATCCTGTAGATATTATGCTCGGCGAGGAGCTTTTGCTTCGCTGACTCGATCAGATCGAGTTCTATTTTGCGACGAGCTAGATATACTGCATGGAGAGTTGCGAGTGTAGCTCTCGTTTTTGGTCCATATACTCCAGCCGACTCATCATCTCGTGATGCTATGATCTTGTTATCGAGCTGGAACTCGATGATCATACTCTTGGTGTCTGTACCGGTGAAGTTGTATCCAAGATCTGCAAAGGATGCGATCACATCTGCTGACATACCACCGACAGATACCGATCCGACGGGTGGATATTGAGTGAGATTGACTCGACCGTTGTCTATACCAGTGAGATCGATCGGTGCCGCTGAGCTCCCGGTCACGATAGTTCACTTGACAGTGCGACGACCCCATGCGATTGTCCGACGGAGTGCAGTCTCACCGTAGCCCATCCATATATCGAGTCTATCATAGGCTTGTCCCCGTACATATGCGTCCACTATAGCACCACCACGATCTTGTACGGTACCGAGTCCGAGTCACTCAAAAAAAATCTGCGTTCCAAAAGTATAAGTCTTTGGAGCCGCAAGCATACCTGTAAATACGGGGGTGCCACTCGCACCATGAGTACCATTACCATTGAGGAGCACATCAGCCTCATAGCTGCCTCGGTAGTAGGTTTTTTGTCACTGAAGAGGCGAATAATACGCCGTTATAATAAATGTCCGCTCAGTACCAGGAGCGATGGGTTCTGCTGCAAATGAGGTCTCACTCGGAGAGATCATGAGTGTAGTGAGACAAATTGCTAGATAGGTAAGTGGCTTTTTGTAGGCCATTTTTTCTATCAAGTCTATTGCTCTACCCAATGACTGTGAAAAAAAGAAACGCAACGAGAATGAGAGCTCTAGTGTTTCTGGAGAGAATATGGTTTTGCCGGAGTTACCGAGAAGTGAAAATATATCACTACGGATCGTCTGCGAGAGGGACTGACTGGTATTATGGAAAGATGAATACATCGAATATTTTTAGGAATAAAACTCAAATCAGCGTATACGAGTTATGAATATCGCAATCAGTGACGAGTAGTTCTGGGGCCTCCAACAAATCAAATTATATCATACTTCTTACTAATTTGTCGAGCAAATTGTATTGACGAGTATATATTATTTGATCATAAAAATGGAAATCAGAGACTTTTATAGGGTTTTTGTCATCGATATACAGGGTCAGGTGTGAGCAGTATGCTTATATCTGACAGCCGAATACAATCAGAAAAATATTCCTATAGACGCCGTATCCTATCCAAAAAATGTAAAAATACAAAATAAAATTGCAAAAACATCCCTTTTTCATATACTTCGGTGGCTTTTTCACGAAAGCGACCTATTTGGCGGCTGTAGCTCAGTTGGTTAGAGCGTCGGACTGTGAATCCGAAGGCCGTGGGTTCAAGCCCCATCAGCCGCCCCATCTGTTTCTTATTTTAGTTTCTACTTCTTAATTTCTTATTTCTTATGTCAGATTTCGCAAAAGATCTCGCAACCGCAACTCCCGTCCAATCCTATAGAGTAGGTGAAGTAGTCAGCGGTACGGTCGTTGTCTCCAATCAAAAAATGATCCTCGTAGACCTCGAAGGTCAATTCACGGGAATAATCACGGGTAATCATATGACTTCTTCTACAGAAGATACTTCTATGATCGCTCCTGGTAGCCGCATCGAGTCGATCATCATCGGTGATGATGCTCATAGTGGTCTTATCCACCTCTCTCTCCGCAAGGCGAGCCAGGCGAAGCTCATCGAAAAGCTCCACTCAAATTTTGATACAAAAGAAATCATTACAGTCATCCCAAATGAAGCCAACAAAGGAGGTCTCCTCATCGACCTCGATGGAATCAAGGGATTCATCCCAGTATCTCAGCTCACTCCAGCTCACTACCCTCGTGTGGAAAATGCCAATCCAGAGAAGATCCTCGAACAACTCGGGAAACTCGTTGGAAAGCCATTCCAGGTTCGTGTACTCAATGTCGATCCATCAGGAAAGAAGATTATCTTCTCTGAGAAGGCAGCTATCGAGGAACAACGAGTCCAGTCACTCCAGACGATCAAAGTCGGAGATGTCGTGGAGGGTGTCGTATCAGGTATACTCACATACGGTCTCTTCGTCTCATTCCAGGGTATCGAGGGACTCGTCCATGTCTCTGAGATCGACTGGGGACACGTGAACAATCCACACAAGCATGCGAAACTCGGTGACAAAGTCACTATCCAAATTATCGGTATCGAGGGCGAGAAGATATCTCTCTCAATCAAGAGACTCAAGGCAAATCCATGGCAAGTTCTCTCAGACAAGTACCAGGTCGGTGATATAGTCGAGGCTCCTGTCCTCCGCCTCTCACAATTCGGTATATTTCTCGAGCTCGACGGTGGAGTCTCAGGACTCATACATCTCTCTGAGATCACTGCCGAGATGATGGACGGTATCGAGGGCAAGGTCCACGCAGGTGAGATGATGAAGGCTCGTATCATCACATTCGATAGTGTAGGTAAGCGTATCGGTCTGTCTCTCAAGGCACTCGATCCAAACTATGTACCGAGTGAGACTCCAGTAGTCATCCCTGCCGAGGCTCTCGAAGCGTAGTCAAATATATCAAAATCCCTCCAAATTTGGAGGGATTTTCTTTGCGTTTTTTATTTGATCCATATACTAAAGTATATGGAAAAACTCATTCGAGATCATCTGCCAATTATTAGTATTAATAATTGAGCTGCCATACGTTATAGAAAAATAAATGATGTTCAAGAACATGTCCAATTATTGCTTGCAAAAATATGAGAAGAAGAGAGGGAATTGCAAAATGCAAGATACTATGCCCATGCTTGGTCTCAAGGATCAAAGATTCATCCAATCGGAAATCTCTCTTCTATTGGGATACAGTGGAAAGTTTTAGATGAAACATGAGATGTATTGACCGCATCAGAGTCACTTATACGGATATTTAAATATATTGGGGCTGACTCTAGAGCTAGCGAATTACAACAAAAAGTAGAATGACTCTTGTCGGATTTAATAACAGAAGGCTATAAAAAAAATGACATAGCCGCCGTACAAAAAGAGAAAACTCATATTTTTGGAGCCTTTAATGAATGAATAGTAGGTATTTTTTAAAATAAATTTGCCTTTTTGAGAGACTTCTCTATAATCCGCCTACTTATCCAAAGTAAGGAACATGCATCCATAGCTCAATTGGAAGAGTAGCGGTCTTCGAAACCGTTGGTTGTAGGTTCGAACCCTACTGGGTGCACCATAGATTTTTTGCCCGGGTGATGGAATGGTAGACATGTACGCTTGAGGTGCGTATGCCGAAAGGTGTGGGGGTTCAAGTCCCCCCTCGGGCACCATCAGAAAATCAGAAAACTCTTCACGATCGTGAGGGGTTTTTCTTTTGCCAAATCCCTACTTTTCCCTATACTGACGCCTATGCAAACAATCAATGTGAAGGTCTGTACTGGGAGATCCTGTACTGAGAGACAAAGCAACTACATCAAAACTCGACTCGACGCAGATAGAGAGTTTTATGGCTACTGAGACGACGAGGTTCTGACAGAGACCTGTATGTGCCAGGGGAGGTGCAAGGAGGGTCCTACGGTCGTATTCGGAGCCGATATACAAATCTGGCAAAATCCCGTCAAGGCGTCAGAACTCCTGAGAAAAAAAGTAACAGAAGCAAGAAAAAGAAACAATAATAAAAAATAACATGCCTAAAGTCTGATATGTCGCCATCGTCGGTCGCCCAAACGCTGGGAAGTCTACTCTCATCAACGCTCTCATCGGAGAGCGAGTGAGTGCGATATCCTATCGTCCACAGACGACTCAGCGGACTATCCCTGGGATCTATACAGATACGGATAAATGAATACAGATCATATTCCTCGATACTCCTGGGATACACCATGATGCGAGTGAGCAGTTCGGTTCTCAAAAATCGAACGAGATCCATACCCTTATCAATGCTCAGGCATTTGCTGGACTACGTGACGCTGATATCATCCTCCGTCTGATCGACCCGACTCGCGTACAGGGTGCTGAGGATGAGCGTATAGATACGGCTCTCTCTCATATGACCAAGCCGGTACTCAGGATCGAGACCAAGCAAGATCTCGAGAAGGGATACCTCGGTAAAGATATCGATTACAAGATCGACTCAGTAAATGGAACGGGATTCGCAGAGCTCATCGATGCCATCGCTGCAGATCTCCCCGAGGGACCATACCTCTACGAAGAGGACCAGTACACGGATCAGACCATGGATCTGCGTATCTCTGAGGTGATCCGAGAGCAGCTCTTCGCTGGACTCGGTGAAGAGATCCCCTATGCATGTTATGTAGAGATCGGCAGTATCGAGAATGGAGTTGACGAGCTCATTATCCCAGATATGAGCGACCTCACTCCTGAGAGCTTTGTTCCGAAAAATAAAAAGGGAAAACTCCCGATGCTCTCTATCCAGGCCTATATAAACACGGAGACTGATTCTCAGAAGACGATCATCATCGGTAAATGAGGGAAAAAAATCCAAGATATCGGAACTGCCTCTCGCCTCGTCCTTGAGGAGATATTCGGGAAAAAGGTATTTCTTGCACTCCGAGTCAAAGTAGACAAGAACTGGAGAAAAAATCAGAAAACACTAGAGCGGTTATTTCCTAAGAAGTAAATGTCCTACGACGCGTTCGCCACTACATTCTCGAATAGTCGCAAAAATCTCCACTGGCCAGAGCTGGAATATATCATAGCAGATATGATACAGCATACTCCTAATAGTATACTTGATATCGGCTGTGGGAACGGAAGATTGCTCGAACAAGCAGAGATATCACAACTCAATTTTTGAGAATATCTCGGTATCGATAGTTCAGCATGAATGATATGAGAAGCTCGTAAGCACCATCCAGGCAATCAGTTCGAATCAATAGGAATGCAAGATATAAATACGATAGATCGCTCATTCGACACACTCCTTTTTCTCGCATCTTTTCATCATCTGGAGACTAGTGAAGAACGGATACAAGTACTACAAAATAGTAAAAAACACCTGAATCCAAATGGTCGTATATATATGACGAATTGGAATCTCAGAGATCAGACAAAATATGAGGCAAGTTATAGATGAAATGGTGACTATGATATCAAGATCGGACAATTCTCCAGATACTATCACGGATTCACTGTTGATGAGCTCGTAGAGTTATTCGAGGAGACAGGATATCAGATAATAGAAAATAGAGTGTTTGATGGTGGGAGGAATTTTTTATCTATACTTTCTCTCTAAAAATATAAATTTTTTCTTTTTATATTTTTTCTTTCCCACTGCTTCTTCCTTATGTGAATTTTGAGTATCTGTCAGTGAATATTTCCGTAAAATTGCGAACTGTTTGTGCGTAGTGAGTTTTTGCAATTTAGGAAATAGAGATGAGAACAGATAACAAAATGAAACATGGAAGACTTTGAAGATTTTTGTTACTTTTTATCCAAAAAGTAAGGAGAGATATCTCTACATTGAAAGGAATCCTTACAGGATGACAAAAAAGAAATAATAACAAAAAAATCCCTGATTGCTCAGGGATTTTTTTATGTACTATAAAATATTATTTCGCTCGTTCGAGATACTCACCAGTCTCAGTATTGATCACGATAGACTCATCCTGATTGACGAATCCTGGGACTCGGAGCTCAAGACCTGTCTCGAGTTTGACAAGCTTGTCAATCTTACCATCGGCAGTATTGCCTGCGACTGATGGCTCCGCCTCAGTGACGAGGAGCGTGACACGCAGTGGGAGCATGATACCGATGAACTTGCCCTCGAATGTCTGGAGATCTACCATAGTTCCCTCCTTGAGATAGAGAGATGAGTCACCCACATCATCCTCATGGAGCTCTACAGTCTCGTAGGTATCCTGGTTCATGAATGCAAATGTATCTCCAGATTTATAGAGAAACTCGGCTTTGGCACGCTCAAGTGTCACATCTTCGAATTTTTCTTCTGAGTCCATAACTCGATCAGAGTTGTTCCCTTGGATGAGATTCTTGAGACGCATGGCAACATTCGTTGCACCTCGTCCACCTCGCTTCATTTCATGTTTGACGACGAGAAGGAGCTCTCCGTTGATTCTAAGTACGGTACCGGGACGGGCTTGCATAGCTGTTTTCATAGTTCAATGGAATGAGGAAAATAAAATGAAATTTTAATTTTGCGAATGGAATATAACACTAAGAGTGTATAGCTCTCATAGTCGACTATATAGCAAAAATTGTGCCCTGAGTATAGACACAATATGCAAAAAAGCAAAAGAAAAGGTCACAAAGATTCTGCTTATATTTTAGATTTTTCAAAAACAGGAAGCTCAAAAAAAATACTGTTTTTTTAGCAATCTAAGGCTACGAGTGAAATGCAGCCTTGAGGATCGCTTGCTCGATTTCCTTTTCGAGTTCTGTCTGGATGTCTTTCATAAGGATGAGGTCTCCGAGTGTCTTTTTTTTGTGAGCAAGGGTCCGATCAGCATGATAGGATATACTATAAAGAGTTGCATATTTGGTAAGTATATAATACATTCCCATGACCATCAGACCCACTATCACAGCTATACTGACGATACCCCAATCACCATGAAACTGGTAAAGTCAGAGATTGCTATAGATGTACTGAAATTGATTAGTATTCATGATGAGAATGATTATTCGATGAGCTCTGCGAAGATGATATAGCGTTCGAGTGTGGTTCCAACTGGCCAACAGGTCATGATGGAGAGCTCTTTTTTGTTCGGGTCACGACTCGAGAGTACTCGTGTATCCCCAGGCCTGACGGTTGCCCTATCGGTGATACGATAGGTATACTTGTGTTGATCGTAGTATACGATGATCTCATCTCCATCGATGAGGGTATCTACGAGGGCAAATACATCATTATAGTCACTCTGGACCCATGGATAGTTTGACGAGTGTCCGAATATGAATGCATTGCCTACTTCACCCGGACGAGCAGTTCCTGGATATCTTACAACTCATTTTTTAAGTTCTTCCATAAATACATCCTGCATCTCACCGAACTTCGCATCATTATCGTGTTCGACATCAACGAGTGGGATATTTTTGCCAAGACGAGGGATGATAATGCGATTCTCGTATGGTGTTACTGAGAATGTGACATCAGCTGAAGTGGAGGTTATACCTGAGAGGAGTCTATCGGACTCATATGAGCGAGCATAGACAATATCTGGATCAGTGATGGCCACCTTAGCAGTAATAGTCTCGATAGAGTCCTGTGATTCGCCCATATCTGCAGCATGAACAGCTATGCTTGAGCTTGTGAGTGCGGACTCGATATCTCACTGACGCGTTGCCATGAGATCAGGATTGACCCAATTCGTCACCATAGCACTATAGGCCGAGAAGTTGAGAAGTCACATCAACAGTGCAAAAATACCTCCAGTCAAAACAAAATAGAGAGATACAAATTTGAGTCCTCGATAGACGATACTTGATTTTTTTGGCGTGTGTGTATGAGTTATTTGCTCATATTGGAGGAGCGGATCATAGATCATTGGTATAGATATTTATATATATGTGCCAGGAATGTATGAGTACTGTAGCATATATTTTATTCTCGTGCAACATTCTGGTCATTTTCCTACACAAAAAAGTTTGACAAATACATTTATATCTATAATATTTCGAGGAAATTTTTATTCTTATTCCAACGCACTCATGATCTGCTACTCTATCAAAAAAGAAGGTGAAACCAACGAAAAACTCATTCTCCGCTATAAAAAAGCATTTTTCCAAACTCGTACTGCAAACCAACTCCGCAATTCAAAGACGCATACTCGCAAACTTTCATACCGCAAGATCCGCGAGAAAGCTATCATCCGGGAGTACTATAGAGCAGTTGCCAAATAATCTCAAGTTCAAAAATAAAAAATCCCCTCAGCAATGAAGGGATTTTTGATATATATAGGTTTGTTAATTCGCACATCCCGAGAGAGTCCCAGTGCCGATATTGACGACTGCCGTATAGGCATATATGATATCGCTCATACCATCACTACAGGCTCCGGGTGTCAGAGTAGCAGAAAGTGAGGGACCAGTAGTCACCGGAGTTCCCACGATCGAGATACTCGCTCATACATTTGTCTGTACGCTCGTATACCATGTCTCAGTAGTTGCTATCATACTCGGCTCTGAGAATCGAGCCCCTGTAGCGGTTTGCTCGAGTGCCCAGAATGGCTCAGTACCTCGAGCGATAAATGGCGTCAATGGAACAACGACGGGACTAGGCATGACAATCACTCCCGTAGCGACTCATACTGGAGGCTTTATCGGGGGAGTTGATTGGAACGGATTAGCACAGCCCGTGAGGAAGGCGAGAGTGAGAATCGCGATAATACTGAATGATTTTTGCATAATTGAAAATTTGAAAATATACCAACACGGCAATTGTACCCAATAGCGATAGAGATGCAAATTAGTCAACTATACTGCATCAAATGACTTTTTCTCAAATATCCATGCAGCCAAACAGAGTATGATCATCGTATATACAAGTGAGAGGAGGAAGGCAATAAGATAGGTCTCAACATGTATGATGGCTGTCGTTGCGACGAGATTTTTGAGATTGAGTGATTCTAGATTCGGAAATAGGATCAGTACGCCTCGAGCAAAGTACATATAAACGGTACTACCCGACCTGATAGCATACTCGAGGATCTGATATCCTCCATGGCCGATGATCGCACTCGCGATCGTCATGAACATAGCGAGTCATGGGGAGACAATAGTAGAGAAAAATAGGCTCAGAGCGAGGAGTGAGAGCAATTTCAGAAAAATACCAAGAACTGCAAGTGCAAATATCATATCGAAAGTTACTCATTGTGAGATAAGGATAGCAATCAATATGGCCAGCTCGATAAGGATCACGAGTGAGAGGACCACAGCGAATCCTGTGAATTTTCCGAATATGATAGATCCTCGTCTGATAGGCTTAGAGAGTATGAGATAGATCGTCCGTCCCTCGATCTCACGGGCGATGAGTCCTCCAGCGAGTAGTAATATGACTGCGAGTCCTGAGAGCTCAAGGAATGAGAGTCAGAAATCTATAATCACTCGCTTATTTTCTCATAGAGCCAATGAGTCGAGTCCGAGTGAGAGTGCCACAAGGATCACTGAGAGGAATATGATGAGTGAGAAAAATCGGTTGCGAACCATCTCACGGAATGTATTGAGTGCGATGTTGAACATGTTTTTTTATTATAAAAATTCGAGTATCTTCTCCTGCATTTTCACGAGGTCAACTACATTTGCTTTTTTGGCATTTTTAGGATCGAGATCATCTGTGGAGTCAGTTGGAATCAGATGATAATGACAGTGAGGCACATCATATCATATGAACATAGTACATACTCGATTGCATCCTGTTGCTTGTTGAATGGCTGGACTCAGTCGTTTCGCAGTCTGGAATATTGCAGAATAATACGGCTCAGGTACATTCGAGAAGTGATCTATTTCACACTTCGGGACAATGAGAGTATGTCCGAGTACTCGTGGGGATATATCGAGAAAAGCAAAGGTATATTCATCCTCATATATCCGATATGACGGAATCTCTCCTGCGATGATACGAGTAAAAAGAGTGGACATAAAAATGAAGGAGAATTATCGAAAAATAATAGCTGTCCCATCTAGTATGCCTCTCACTACTGGGGGCATTGCTAGATATATTTTCAGGCTAATTGAATCTACATTCATCAGCCTATCTTTTGCGAATGAAGCCTCGATAGCCATAATTCGAGCATCTGCCTTGTTATCCATATTTTTATATAGTTACTCAAATAAACATTTGATTCCCGTTCACAAAATCTTTGATATTTTGTGATTTTTTTCATTCTAGCTTGACCGTGTCCAAAGTCAATACTCACTCACCACAAATAACTCCGATCTGATTGTCTGGTAGTCTTATAACCGTACCAATTTCATCGTCACCAGCAAGCGTGGTATCGATCTTATCATCATTGCAGAGAAAATAAATCTGGTCTAATTGCAATCTCTTGCCCTCAAATATCGTGTAGATACCTGGCCATGGTGTATATGCTTGCCACATCTGGTATATCTCGCGAGCGCTCTTGGTCCAATCGATGAGTCAGTCTTCTTTATCGATTTTGGTGCAATAGGTCGCCTTGCTTGCATCCTGTGGGAGCGAAGTGATACCGCCAGTCAAGAGCTCTCGAAGCGTCTGGATAAGTGTTGGTCAGGATATGAGGGCAAACTTGGCAAAAAGAGTTGCCGAGGTTTCAGTGGAATCGATTGCAATAGTACGTGCCTTCAGTATATCCCCCTCATCCATTCCCTCTGACATCTCCATGATTGTGACTCCTGTTTCTTTTTCTCAGTTCAGGAGTGCCCCTTGGATCGGTGATGCACCTCGATACGCAGGAAGGATCGAGCCATGAACATTGATACATATCTTGGCGGGGATTTGTAGTAACTCGAATGGGAGTATGCGTCAATAGGCAACAACGATGAAATAGTCACAATCATAAGAACGCAGTATATCGAAGAATTCTGTATTATCTCGGATCTTTGTCGGTTGCAATACTGGGATACTATTTGCTATTGCAAGCTCCTTGACTGGACTTGCCTTCATTACCTGATCACGACCGAACGGTTTGTCAAGATTGGTCACGACGAACGCAACATCTATATCAGGAGCTCGGATAAGATCCTGGAGAACTGTGGCAGCTAGGGATGGGGTACCAAAAAATCAAATACGCATAGGAAATGATTATAAAAAAAGGTGTGTGATAAGCAAAAAGAAAATAGAGGAGAATATTTTGGAAATAGCTCAAAAAAGAGAAGGTCCAGAAAGAAAAATTTTTCTGACGAAGAGATTCTGGAATCATCCGTAAAAAGTATTTTTATTGATAAGACTATATACAAAGCTCAAATTTTTTCAGTTATTTCCTGAGAATGTTTGCATTTTTGCGCTCGTTTAGATATACTAGAACAAATCCTATTTTTTCTCTATGTTTATTCGTATTTTTATGGGTCTCTTGGCTCTTTTATGTCTGTTAGGGATTGTTTCTGCTGCTCCTCTCGATATCAATGTCCGTGAAGTAGACATCACATCTACCAATAACTCCAATACTCTGCTAGAGAGTTTTGCTAGTCCAATTCGTTGATTTTTCTTCTCAGCCGGGGCCTCGGGTTCAGAGTGAGTTCTCGGAGCATTCACTACTATTGCATTCCAGATCAAGAACTTTTTCATCGCTATTGCTGTTATATTCCTTATCATCGGGGTTATCAGGCTCCTATTCTCATCCAATGACGAAGAAGACACCAAAAAATGGAGAAAGAGTATCATCTGGATCTCAGTGGGAATATTTGTGATGCAGATAGCATTCTCAGTATGGAATACACTCATGCTCAAGTCCTCAGCTGCAACAATCGGGAGCTCTCTGGGATGGGAATTTTGGGTCAATATTTTCTCCCCGATTGTCAACCTGCTCCAGATGCTCGCAGCATTCGGATTTCTTGCGATGGCAGTATGGGCTTTTTTTATCCGAGTGTCAGCTGCGGGTGATGAGGAGCGGGTCAAAAAATCAAACAATACCATCATCTATGCCATCATTGGACTCCTCCTGATTAAGATACCATATATGATCGTGAGAGCATTCTATGGGCGTCCTGGATGTGAGAATAGTGCTGGAGGCTTCATATCGGTCGGTACCTGTGATATCAAAGAAGTAGATCTCGCCGGTGGTATCGGGATTGTGGGCAAACTATTTACATTTTTTAACACATTCCTCTCGGTGATCTGTGTTATTCTCATTATCTATGCTGGGTGGCTCGTACTGATATCTGGAGGTGAAGAAGAAAAACTCAAAAAAGCAAAAAGTACGGTCCTCTATATTGTACTCGGATTCATCGTCCTTGTCGCGAGCCATGCAATTTTCCGATTTTTTATATTAAAAGGGTAAAAAGAGTTAGGAAATTTCTATGGAAAAATTCGAAAATTTTAAGTTCTAACATTCCCACTCCTCTTGTCCCAAATTATATTCATATTCATCGCTACGCTCATCGTACTCGCTGCTCTCTATTGGCATATGCGTCGCCGTACGGCTATGGAGCGATCTCTTGGGATGGTATTTCTCAGGGTGATCATCGCTCGCAAGGATAGCGATAGCGACGAGAAAAAAGAAACGGTAAAGGATTTTCGTGAACAAATATCAATCATGGAACAGCTCCTTGCGAGTTTGAAGTCACTCCATTCGAGTGCGTTCAAGAGTTGGTTTTTTGGTCAGGAGTATATTTCTCTGGAGTATATCGCCCATCAGGATGAGCTCTATTTCTACGTCGTGGTACCAAAAAAGTCGAAACTCCTCGTCGAAAAGCAGATCATCGGATTCTACCCAGATTGTCTCATCGAGGAGACGCCTGAGATCAATATATTCGAGAATAGGACGGCGGTACGAGGTGAGATCATGCGGATGAAAAAATGAAACGAGTTCCCAATCCGTACCTATACCAAGCTCGAATCTGATAGTATGAATGGCCTCCTCTCGGCTCTCGGGTCACTCGACCATGACGAGTCAGCATGCATTCAAGTGCTCTTGCGTCCTGTGGATGATGACTGGCAAGACCAGATAAAAAAGATGATCCGAAAGATCGAGAAACACAAATCTGGATCGTTTCATTTTAGCCTCAATCCACTGGTCTGGCTCGGCAACCTCCTAGATATCGTCGTGAGTAGTCCCGAAGACTCTATGAAGCAGAGTGAAGATGGAGGCAGTACAGATGAGGAGCCAGTCGATGAAGAAGGTCTCATGAAAGAAAAAATAAAAAAAACAGGATATGCAACGACTATCCGTATCATCGTCACTGGAAATAAAGAGAATAGCGTGGATGCTGAGCTGGGTGGTATTATTTCGGCATTTTCCCAGTTTGCCTCACCGACATACAATCGGTTCAAGCCGATGAAGCGTAAGAGTCTCTCACTCCTTATAGAGCACTATATTTTCCGTCAATTTGCCTGGTGGCAGCGATCTGCAATTCTCAACAGTGAGGAACTTGCAACACTTTATCACTTTCCGCATAGCAAGTATAACAAACAACCCGAGATCCGTTGGCAACGTTTCAAGGTAGTGAAAGCTCCAGTCAATACACCCAAAGAAGGACTCTATATCGGGGAAAATGTATTTCGTGGTGAGTCCAAGGGAATTTTTGTCAAAAATGAAGATAGGTTTCGTCACTTTTATGTGATCGGACAGACTGGTACAGGTAAATCGTCAATACTCCAAGTGATGGCACGACAAGATCTCAGAAACAAGCGAGGGATCGCTGTCATGGATCCTCATGGAGACCTTGCGAAGGATTTACTAAACTTTATTCCAAAGGAACGAGCTGATGATCTCGTCTACTTTGATCCTGGAGATCTCTCAAGACCGATGGGGCTGAATCTACTAGAGGCTAATAGCGAAGATGAGAAGCAGATGGTCGTCGCCGATGCAACCAATATCATGATCAAGTTGTTTGGTGGAGAGATATTCGGACCTCGTATACAGGATTATTTTCGTAATGGGTGTCTCACTCTCATGGACTGTCCGACGGGTGGTGCGATCACGGACCTGATCCGACTCTTCACAGATGACAACTTCCAGAGAGAGCGACGAACCACACTCAAGAATCCGATCGTACGCACCTGGTGGGATCACACCTATGCGAAAATGGGGGATCGTGAAAAAGGAGAAATCATTCCATATTTTGCTGCGAAGTTCGGACAATTTATCACGAATACTCTGATGAGAAATATCGTCGGACAGACTAAGAGTGCATTCGATATCGCGGATATCATGAACAACGAAAAAATCCTCTTCGCGAGTCTATCCAAAGGAGTCCTTGGAGACCTTAACTCGAATCTTCTCGGACTCATCCTTGTCTCCAAGATTCAGATAGCTGCGATGAAGCGACAACAGATGGCGGCGGCGGATCGTCGAGATTTTTTCCTCTATATCGATGAATTCCAGAACTACGTAACTGACTCAATCGAGTCTATCCTATCCGAGGCCCGCAAGTACCGTCTCGGGCTCGTGATCGCTCATCAGTATCTCGGACAACTACAAAAGTCTGACGCCCTAACGAAGTCCAATCTCAATCTCAAGGATGCAATATTCGGTAACGTCGGAACGATGATGACCTACAAGATCGGACCTGAAGACGCGGAGATGATGGGCAAGCAATTTGCCCCTGTCTACTCGGATCAGGACTTCGTCAATATGGACAAGTTCAAGGCGGCCATCAAGCTCTCCGTCGATGGACAGCCAACTCCAGGATTCTCACTCAATGTCCCACTCCCCTGGCTGGAAAAATGAGACCCCGTAACAGGCAATGCTCTGCGTGAACTCTCACGACTCAAGTACGGTCGAGAACGGGAGTTCGTCGAGAAGGAGATCATTTATCGTATCGGCTCTCAAGGTTAAAAAATACTATGCAAATTCGTTTTCTTTCATTCCTGTTTATTATTACCTCTCTCATCCTGGGTGGACATAGGGGTGTGAGTGCATCTCCGCAGAGCTATGAGGCATATAAAACCGAGTCAACGCAGTACTGTGATAGCAATGAGAGGACCTGGGCTACCGAGAAATCACTCGTTCCAAAAATCGACTATAGCGAACTCTCGACGACTGCGATCAATAATACACTCAGTAATTGGAGGGCTGGCGGATTCTGAGTGAGTGATGATGAAAAGCTCCGACTCAAGCGAGATCTCGATCCAGTCAGAATCGGTGAGTATAGTGGATTCAAGGCTCTGGAGGTTGCCCGTATTGGGTATCGTACTCGTATGAATACGCTCTTCTCTTGCGCTGTAGTGGCGTCACGTATCGATACGATGCAGGGTCTAAAAAAGCTGATAGCTGAGAAGATCAAATTAAAGGATTCCGAGATACAAAAAAAACTCACAAGAGACACCAATAAGCTATTGAATATATTCAATACACTCAAGTGTAATCCACCCAAATCAACAGAATCTCAACCAAAGTGAGAGATGATCATATCACTGACTAATAGTGCAAGCTATCAGTATTGTGGCTATCGTCACTACCTCAGCTATCTGGACTCCAGTATCGAGGATGTATCACAGGTGCAAAATATCGAACAATGAATCGGTCAATGAAGTTGAACACAGATAACCACTAATACAAGTGAGTGGAATAGTGCCTCTATTCGCTACCAGTCCGATCTATCGAGAGAAATCATACGAGCCGATACAACACTTCCTAAGGCGATACGAGCATTCATCGAAATGGATCAGACGTATGGGGCTCATATACTCCTGATGTTCATCTATGACGACTATATTCGCCTGAGAAAATCACTATCAAGCTATATGAATCTCTCGTCACAACTCTATCAGAAGGCGAACAACGCACAGAGCACTAATAAATAAAAAAACTCCCGAATATTCGGGAGTTTTTTTAGAGATGATTATTTTGCTATCACTTCAGTTTTCTTTGCACGAGCATAGAACTTGTCCATCGAACTTGTCTTAAGGAGAGTCTTCTTACCTGTATAGAATGGATGACACTTTGAACAGGTTTCTACTCGGATCTCTTGTTCCTTAGTAGCACTTCCAACTGTGTATGTGTTTCCACATGAGCAGGTTACTGGTACTTGTTTATAATTTGGATGGATTGCTGATTTCATAGATATGAATGGTTAAGAGTTGGTTGCGATCGCTCATCTGCTATTGTAGAAGATACGAATGCCTCTTTGTATTTTTTTATGGCAAAATACGAAACCAATAATGGTGGGCCGGGTAGGGATCGAACCTACGAAGGCGAAGCCAAAGGATTTACAGTCCTCCCCATTTGACCACTCTGGAACCGACCCAGAATCTGGAGCCACCTATCAGACTTGAACTGATGACCGCCGGTTTACAAAACCGATGCTCTACCAACTGAGCTAAGGTGGCGTGTGCGGTATTGTATAAAAAATGGTTGTCTTGTCAAAATTTTTTCATACAATCTGTCCTATGATCCATATAATTCACATCTCAGATGGCGAGAAACACTTCTCTGAAGCGGTTAGTGAGTATAGGAAGCGCCTGGCAAAAAATATCGAAATCCATACTATCAAGCCCGTCAAGCATACAGAAATTGCCTATATCAAGCGGGAAGAAACAAAGAAGTTGATCGAGAAAATAGTCAAACTCAAATGAACCCTCATCCTCTGTGATGAGCGAGGTGATACTATAGACACGCTCTCATTCGCAGAAACACTCCGCAAGGGTCGAAATGAGAGCGAGAATCTCATATTCATCATCGGTGGGAGCTATGGCGTGGATATCGATATATTGAGTACTAGTGCACAGCCACGACTCATCAGGCTCTCTGCCTTAGTTATGCCCCATGGACTCGCTTATCTCCTCCTCATAGAGCAGATATATAGAGGTTTCGAGATCATGAAATGAAGCGGATATCATCACAATTAAAAAATCCTCGATTCTTGGTAGAACGAGGATCTAAATGGGGAGATGATCATGTGGCATCTCGAGGGCAGCTAGGGCACACTCATATGAGAGCAACAACATGATTCATGTAGTTGGTGAGTTCTCACACTCGCAGATTCCGAAGAATCTGACCTTAGCTGCCCTTGTGGTGGTTTGATTAGGCAAGACACCCAGTCTTGTTTTTTGAGATGAAAACCAATACCCTCTCACTGAAGTATTCAGGAAGATAGTATTGGTCCTCATCCGTGTTTTTGTTTTTGTATATATACCGGTACTATTTGTTCTTTTTGTATTGGTATAGTTTTGGAAAACTGTATTTTTGGATTTGCATGCAGGAGGATTCTCTGAGTGAGAACTCCTATGATCGGGAAGCCAGGATTTTTTTAAGGTTCATTCTCTTTCGAGAAGACATAAGCAGTATATCAGTTTAATGAGAAAGTTACGAGAATATTGATATTGCCTAACGAGTTAGAGTACTACATATATATAAGTATTCCCCTGTTTTCCTTTTACTAGTGCTATTTAACAAATTACAATATAATCGTGCAGTTATAGAACCATTTCTGTATACATATTGTATCTGTGTATATCTATTGTGCACAATGTATCCGCATCTGGATCTACATATCACGTGAATTGTATCAATCAATAGCAACTCTAGTATCATCACAGCACCAAAAATAGAAAAACACCACTATATGTAGTGGTGTTGGTATGATTTGCTGTATGGTATTATATTTCTGGTCTATACATCCTCGAATTATGCGTTCAGAAAGCCAAAACCTATCACAATACCAGCAGTTTCTGTCCTGAGAACTCTCTCGCCAAAACGAGCAAATATGAAACCATTATATTGCATTTTCACTCGCTCAGCATCAGACCATCCCCCTTCGGGCCCAACCCAGAGTCCCATATTCTGGAGATTGTCATACTGTGATATCCGTA
>JANNYQ010000049.1:0-17379 GCA_031410215.1 Candidatus Altimarinota bacterium
GATAGATTTTCTAACACGATTTTAGAAGTAGGGTCATCAATCCAAAATTCATCCCTAGGGTTTATAAGATTCACATAAACTTCAGCCTCATCTATAAGTCCAAAGAAAAACTAATTGATGATATGATAGAGGAATGGGATGATATTTCAGATTATAAAGAAATGGATCTTGTTAAGTTCATTCGTCATTATTGGCTTTCAAAGATAGATAATAATATCACCAAACTAAAGATTTATGAAAAAGTCAAAGAGCGTATTTTAAATAAACAGGAGTCAATTACTAATTTTATTAGAGGACTTCTAGATGAGGCTGAAGTTTATGTGAATCTTATAAACCCTAGGGATGAATTTTGGATTGATGACCCTACTTCTAAAATCGTGTTAGAAAATCTATCAGCACTTTGAACTGAACAATCTCTTGTACTAATGTTGGCACTTTATGATAGGTTTTATAAGAAATGAGATTATAAATCTTTCAGGTCTGGTGTTGAAATGATCGAAATACTAACCTTTAAAAGAAGTACTATTTGCCATATTGATCCAAAGCCACTTGAATCTAAGTATTCTTCGCTTGCAATAAAAATCCGATCTGGACAAGCCTGAATTCAAGATCTACAAGAAGGCCTCTTAGAAGAAATACCATCTGATGAAATATTTTTGAATAATTTTCTTCAGTTTTCACCTAATCATGCTTTGGCAAAATATGTTCTCAGTAAAATTTATGATAAAAGCATGAGAGATGTAAAATCTAAAAAAGATCTTCATCTTGAGCATATTATTCCGAAGAAGTACTATACCAATGAATATTGGAAATCAATAGAATCAAACTTAGAATCAACTACAGGGGATTCTTTAAATGATATTAAGGATTTTATAGGAAATATGACTTTATTAGTATGAAAAGATAATACTCGCATTTCGAATTGATGATTTGATTTGAAAGTAAAGGAAGCTTACTTGATATCAACATTTCCTGCTAATCAAAAATTGGCATTAATGACTAAATTTAGTATTTCAGATGTTAAAAATAGACAGAAAGAACTGGGGATTGAGGCTCTTGATATTTGGAAGGTATAGTCAGAATCTCAAATTTTATGATCGAAAAAACACTATTATCATCTTATGTAAAGGATTTTGTGAACTGAGATACTCAAATTTCAGATACTTTAGCTAAATTCAAATCATCAATAGATCTTTCCAGGTGAATTATGTCATTTCTTGCATATTATGATTGATCAATTCATAAATGAATTTCTGAAAAAGATTATCAATATATTCAAGCATTGGAATTTTCTTGAAGAGTTATATTTCCAGAGTATAAACTCATTATAGAAAAAAACTACCAAGAACTTCAAAATGACTGGGAAAAAATTGATAAATGATTTAAGCCTAAGAAGAGAAAGTTTAAAAATAAATCACTTGATAACGGTACTCATTTTTTTAGATAACTATGCAGATCACAGCCATACTAGCCATGGATAGTTCATTGCTCATCGGTAGCAAAAATGGACTCCCATGGCACATCCCCGAAGATATGAAGCGGTTCAAGGAGTTCACCACTGGAGGAATTGTCGTGATGGGTCGTAATACCTATCTCTCTCTTCCCGAAAAATTCCGTCCTCTCCCGAACCGTCGCAATATCGTTATCACTCGAACTATAATAGATGGAGTTGAGTGTTATTCGAGTATTGAGCTTTTCATAGTTGCCATGCAAAAAGAAACAGTAGAGCAAGTATGGCTGATCGGATGAGCCTCACTCTATAATCAGTTCTTTGATCACTGACTCGTGGATCAGGTTGAGCTCACTCTCCTGAATGGAGAACATGAGTGAGATATCCGAGTATCGGAGTTCCGATGAGATTTCTATGAGGTATCGAGTATAGATTTCTCTCAGGGTCGGTTCATCACACTCGCTCGAAATTCTTAATTTTTCTCAACTATGTACGCAGAACAACAATATCTCGACCTCCTCCAGAAGATCATGGATACTGGTGTCGATCGTATGGATCGTACTGGTGTGGGGACTCGCTCGATTTTTGGTCATCAGATTCGCTTCAATTTGCAAGATGGATTCCCTCTTCTCACGACCAAGAAGGTGTTCATCCGTGGTATCATCCATGAGCTCCTGTGGTTCATCTCTGGAGAGACCAATATCCGACCACTCGTGCAGAACGATGTGAAGATCTGGAATGAGTGGGCGTTCGCGAAGTATCTCAAAAAAACTGGAAAAGATGCTCAGTTTCCTCGCTATAGCTCAGAGTGGGATGCGGAGCTCCTAGTATTCATCGAAAAAATAAAAAATGATGCCGAGTTTGCACTCAAGTGGGGCGATCTCGGTCCTGTTTATGGCAAGCAGTGGCGAGCCTGGGAGACCAAGAATGGGAATGTGATCGATCAGATGCAGAATGTGATCAATACCCTCATGAACGATCCCTATAGCCGTCGCAATCTCATCTCATGATGGAATGTGGGGGAGATCGAGGAGCTCATCAAGGACAAGGACACAGCACCACCACCGTGTCATACACTTTTTCAGTTCTATGTTGCCGATGGCAAGCTCTCATGTCAGCTCTATCAGCGGTCAGCTGATGTGTTCCTCGGAGTACCATTCAATATCGCATCATATGCACTCCTCACGATGATGATCGCACAGGTTGCATGACTCCAACCTTGAGAATTTGTCCATACATTCGGTGATGTACATATCTATCACAATCACTATGATCAGGTTCGTGAGCAGCTCACGCACACACCTCGTCCGTTTCCAACTATGCAGATCAATCCTGATGTGAAAAATTTGTTTAGTTTCAAATATGATGATTTCACGGTAGAATGATATGATTCGTATCCGTCTATCAAGGCTCCAATAGCTGTTTAATTTCTCTCTATGTATATAGTTTTCGAGGGCATCGTCGGGTCAGGCAAGTCTACTCAGTCGAAGAAACTGGTAGAGTTCTTGCGTCAGAAGTATGGAAATGAGAAAATCCTCCATGTACGAGAACCAGGATCGACCCCGATCGCTGAGGATATCCGTCATCTCTGCCAGGGCAAAGAATGGGCAGATGAACAGATGCATCCACTCACCAATGCGTATCTCTATACTGCAGCTCGCTCACAGACACTCCATACGGTGGTGCAACCAGCCTTGGAATCTGGTCAGATCGTGGTTTCGGATAGATGTTTCCTCTCGTCGTGTGCCTATCAGGGTGAGGCTCAGTGACTCGGTATCGATACGATCCTATCAGTCAATCAAGATGCAATACGAGGGATACTACCAGATATCGTGTTCTATATGGATATTGATGTGGAGACGGCACTCTCTCGGACATTTGACGCTGTAGGCGACAAGTGGGAAAAGATGGGGGCAGATTTTTTTCACTCTATTGCTCGAGGGTATGATAAGTGTGAAAAGTTGGATATAATGAAAAACCGATTTATCCGTATAGATGCATCTGGATCACAGGAGGAGATATTCGAGAGGATAGTACAGCATATCAATTAGATTTCAATATGGTTCATATAGAATATAAACTTCTTCCATCAAAAATTCATTGAATTGGTTGTTTTGCAGATCAAGATATTCCAAAAGGATTTTGTATTGTGGAGGCAAGCCCCCTATTAGATATCAATCTATCCGTAGAACAATATGCTAGACTTTCCTTGTCTGAACAAGGTGAAATTAGCCATCACGGACATTTTGATAAGATTACACAAAAATGGCATGTTGATTTTGATATGATTCGTTTTGCAAACCATTCTGAGGATCCAAATTTGATACAACTCTATAATGATAAATGATATTATATTCTCTCCTTGAGGGATATATCTATTTGAGAAGAGCTGACGATAAATTATTCAGATTTTGAGTGCACTGACGATACTCGTTGAAATAATATTTTTCTTTAATATGCCCATACCATCACTCATCTCATCACTCGAACAACACGGCCGTGATTTTCCTCTCGAAAAATCATATACAGACCAAACTATAGGTTGGATTCGTGAATATGGAGAATTTGCTTTTGTGAAAGATAATATGAGCTGACACATTACCGGATCGATGCTCATTACCAATATAGAGAAAACCAAAGTACTTCTCATGTTCCACAAAAAACTCCAGTTCTGGGTACAATTCGGCGGTCACTGTGATGGTGAGACGGATGTGCTCGCTGTCGCTATTCGTGAGTTCCATGAGGAATCAGGTATCGAGATCGAGCCAGTTATTCATGATGGGATTTTTGATATCCATGTTCATAGTATTCCTGTTGATCGGAAGTGAACTCCAGCACATATCCACCATGATATCCTCTATCTCGCGAGTATTGCTGAGGATATACCATTTGCTCGACAAGAGTCTGAGGTAGATGACATCAGGTGGTTCGATATCGAGTGAATAGAAAAATATATTGCAGAACAACAAATGCTCTATATGATGGAGAAAATAAAATCATCATGAAAATAGTTATCCGACCAACATATACAACTCTTGATACTCAAAAATTATCAGGAGTGATAAAATATATGATCAATACTGTTTATCAGAGTTGAGCAGATATGAGTATGGCACCAGAGTATACCGATTGTGTGACGGCGATCCGCTATATCCTGCTGTGAGTCAGCGACTATGTACTACCAAGAGCTTATATCTGAGATATGCCGCAGATGATGATCGATGCTGGAGCAAGTGAGGTATCACTTCAATTTGCTCAGCCATGAGATATTATATTTTTTGAGCGTATGTCATTTACTCATGGGCACTATATGATAGCTCACATAGGGATCATCATATCGGAGTCAGAGTTTTTCCACTCGTCGCTCCATCATAATTGATGACAGATATCATTATATCACACGCAAGAATATGAGTCCATGATCCTCGATGAATCCTATCTCTCTATAGCCTCTGACCCTCGTCACCATGACTAAAAAAACCCTCTTCGTCATCGATGCCTACAATCTGATTTATCGGATGTTCTTCGCTATTCCCGAGATGACGACTCGATCAGGCGAATATGTGAATGCTGTATTCGGTGTAGCGAAGTTCCTGAAGGGACTCGCAGCGGAGAATCCTGATGCTGCACTCATCGTGACGACCGATGTGGGAGCGAGTTTCCGATCAGAGATATATACCGAGTATAAGGGGACTCGTGATCGCATGCCGGATAATCTCAGATCTCAGATTGATGGGGTTTTTGCACTGTTCGCTGCGGCAGGTATCGAGACTCTCTCTCGAGAGTGATATGAGGCGGATGATATCATCGGATCGATCGCACACCAGCACGAGAATAACGAGTATCAGATCGTGATCGTCTCATCAGACAAGGATCTCTGCCAGTTCGTCCGCGATGGACATGTACACATATTCGATGCTATGAAGCACAAGTTCCTGAAGGAAAAAGATGTCATCGAAAAATTCGGTGTGCCATATCAACAGGTCTGTGACTATCTCGCGATAGTAGGTGACTCATCGGACAATATCCCTGGGATTGCAGGATTCTGACCCAAAAAAGCCGTTGATCTCCTCTCAAAATATGGTACCCTCCAGGGGATCTATGATAATCTGGGTGAGCTGACTCCCAAGATGCAAGAGGTGCTGATAACTCAAAAAGAAAATGCATTCCTCTCACAGCAACTCGCCAGTATCATCACCGATCTCGATGTCTCGCGTCTGCCAGAGGCACCATTTGCTCCTGGAGTTAGCTCACCTACCTATATTGCCCTCCTCCAGCAATACGAGTTCCGATCTCTCATACCACAGAGTCTGCTCGCTCCACAAAAAGAAACACCCAAAATAGAGACAAAAACAATCGATACTATCGGAAAACTCGAGGTGCTCCAGGCGAGTATAGGAACTGGAAAATCTCAGAAAGTCATCATCTCGACTGACTCGCATGACAAGATCTGTATCGGATATGATAGTGAGATATATGTGATCGACTCGACTCTTGTCAATTGTAGTGTATTCGTGACGTATCTCCTCAACTCAGATATAGAGCTCGTGGGATATGAGCTCAAGTCAGATATCAAGAGGCTCTATGCTATACAAAAACCCGCCGAAGTGGCGGGCGTAAAGGGGCAGGGGAGGTTGTTTTAGGCATATAGTTTATCTAAAGCTCCTGCTATTTGTTTTCATGCTGCTGATGCATGATTATTCATTTTATCTCCATGATAATAACTGAACCCTGAATCATCCTTAGCTATTGATGCCCATTCTCTTGAGAGGTTCATTTGAAAATTTTCTTTTGAAAGTTGTCATTTCTTAAAACTCTCTAATCATCTTTCGTTGAGCTTCAAGAATGTCAGACGATCCTGTGTTTCAGGTGAAAAAACTGTATCCAGACTGATATCATATTTCTTGATCATATCTTTTAGAGTATAATCCATAAATTGATATCGGCCTATTGCCGCCGATCATTTTCCTATCTTATAAGTTGCTTGATAATCTAGTATTTCTTTTAGTGTCATTGATGTAAAGTCTATACTACTCTGATTTCAATTGCTATATATAGCATTATAATTTTTTCATGTTCATTCTGCAATTGCAATAAAGTCAAATAATCCTTTATCTCATGATCATATTGAATTAATATCAAAAGTAATTTTTTGATATTTTGTTCTTTCTTTTTTTTCTTTTCCTGCTTCTTCCTGCAATAGTTTGTCTTCTTGTATATCAGAGAGAGCCTTTCATCAGTTATCTATTGTATCCTCTAATCGCTCATTCTTCCATCTCTTCTCATTTGCTTTGGCATCGTCTTCGTTTCCAGTTCCAATTGATATTATTTCGATAGTGTATCCATCTAGTATTTTTTGATATTTTCACTGGGCATCATAGTATCCAGGTCGAGGAGTATTCTTCCGTTCACACTCGACTCCATTGATCTTGATATTTCGTACTGATGGAGGGAGGATGTCCCCAGCACCTGTTCTGTCACGGAGACTCGGATTGGATCCAAAATTTACAGTGAATGAATCTCCTGATTTGAGCTCATTTGATTTTACTTCTAGATCAGCATTCTGGTTGTTTACGAGAGTGAGAGACGCTATATCGATATTTTTCTTACGGAGAGTGAGTAGATCAGAGTTACTATAGGTCTCAGTATTTTTTCATTTAAGGATTTTTTGGATATCTTCTTTTGTTTTCTCATCTTTGATATCCGTTCCCTCCTGCAAACGATCAAACTTCTCCATACGACTTAGTTTTCGCTCGAGTTCTTTACGTTTTGCAGTATCAGTCTCTCATTTTATTGCAGCCTTGAGTTCTGCGAGTTTAGATTTAGTATCCACTACTTCTGCGTTTTTTTCAGGAGATATAGGAGATCTGACGGTGTCGATGTTTTTATAGAATACTGCCATATTGTATGATTTATTGGTATTGTTCCATCTCTTATTTTGACAAATCGTCGACTGCTGCCTCGAGAGTCTCGAATACAGGTACGATAGAGGTGATCCCAACGAGATCGAGTGTATCATGGACCTCACTCGAAAGAGCACAGAGGGCAAATCGGCCACTTCCATCCTCAGTTCGCTGAGCGATATCGGCGATATATCCGATAGATTTGCTATTGAGATAGGTGAGCCCACTCATATTAAATAGGGTACGAGAGTGAACAAAGTCACCGATCTCACTTATAATATTCGGGAAAGTGGTATCTACATTGGTTTCATCAAGCTCCCCCTTGAAGGCGAATATCTTGACACCAGTATTGGTAGAGGATTTGTTGACCTCGAGTTGCGTAAGCATAAGAGTAGGGATTAGATTTTAGAACTTAGAACCAAGTAAAATTCTAAGATAACAATGAGAGTATATCAGATTTCAGCTTTTCTTGCAACTTTTTCCTTGCTTTTCTCTCATTTTTGCTACACTTTCCATATGCAATACCGTATTATCCCAGTATCTGAGATCGAGAGCTCAGATCCCTCATTCTGGCAGTCGCCGACTTGGGCAGATATCCTGATGGAGTCAGGGCAAGCTCGAGAAGTATTTTACTATGGAGATATGCAGTCAACTTACCTTCTCGTTGAGATACGATCTGTGTGACTCGGGTTTTTTGGAGCATTCTCACTCGGAGTATCTCACTATCAGATTGGATCTGATTGGGATAGCCTTATACTCTCTTTGCAAAAAGAACTCAAATCTAGAAATTTACTATTTCTCCAAATAGAGCCAATAGATGTAGAAGTAAAAAGAAACAATACTCAAAAACTCTACAAAAAGTTCCTCACACCATATACACGAGTACTCGATCTCACTCTCACAGAAGATGAAATCCTCGCTCAGATGCATGAAAAGTGACGATACAATATCCGTACCGCGATCAAAAGGGGTGTTGTGACAGAGCGAGCCGATACGACACGTGATAATATAGATATATGGATGAAGCTCTTCTCCGATACTCTGATACGGGATGGATTTACTGGGAATAGTCGCGAATATTATGAGATATTCATACGAAATCTTGAAAAAACGAATCAATGATGACTCTACTTTGCTCGGTTCGAGGGACGAGTTATTGCAGCTGGTATTTTTGTATTTGCTCCAGATCGAGCGATATACTATTATGGAGCGAGTTCATCAGAGTCATCAGATCGCAGGGTTTTTGGATCGTATCTCCTCCAATGGGAAGCTATACGTATAGCAAGGGATCATGGTTCCAAAATATATGATTATCTTGGTATATCCTCCCCTCATGATACCAGTGATGCACTTGCTGGGGTGAGTTTTTTCAAGTCCCGATTTGGAGGAAAAGTGGTCGCACTACCAACTAAAATACTCTATCCACTTACATGGAAATATAGTATATTCTCGACTCTGCAAAGAATAAAAAATCTCCTAAAAAGGAGATAACATCTAAAAACTATTGCAACATTCCATGATGATCTCCTCGCGTATCACAGGTCCGAGGTCTATTGTCTGCGATCTCATATCGATCTCAGATATATCATCTGGATCTCACTTCTCGAGCTTGATCTTCCAGGTGCGATCGAACGGGGCGAGATCGATGGTTTCTCTTTTGCCCTCATACTCGACGGTAGTCCGGAGATAGCTCCATGAGACATATATCCCATCATCGAGAGTCATGATAGAGACCGCGAACTCGAGATCAGAGAGGAATCTGATATCCTCATAGTATCCATCAAAAATAGGTCAAGCAAATGCGAATTCGCGATTGTCGCCAGTATAGCTTGATATGAGGTCTCAGACAGGAATAGTAAACAAGAGAAATATAAATTAAGAATTAGTTATCCATCGCCTCGATGGCACCGAGTCCGAGCGTGTGACCGCTTTTTTGGAATAACAATCTAGCTTCTTCCTCAGCACCACTCGCCATCAGGGCTACTCAGAGATCGTTCACAATCATCATATCAGTCGGAGCGAGAGCATAGGCACGCCTGAGGAGACCGAGACCTCGAGCGATCTCACCGAGCATAACATACGACCATCCGAGATTTCGGATGATCTCAGCGTTGTTCGGAAATCGGGTATTTGCTACGGTCAGGATCGCGACCGCTCTATCAAAATCCCCACGAGCCGCCGCAATATACCCCTCGAGATAGGCCCCAGTACCAGAGTCTGGATGCAGAGCACGAGCATATCCGATCACTTCTTCTGCCTTATCTAGATTCTCCTCGAATATATAGATATCGGCAAGCTCCTCATAGATACGATAGTCATCAGTATATTTGCTGAGTGCCTGGAGAGCAGTCTGTCTTGCCTTGGCATACTGGTTGCGACCCTTGAGCTCCTCTATGTTGGCAATGATGTCATCGAGTGGACTCGGTATAGCTGGATTCATGGCTTATAGTATAGTGGAATACGTGAGAAAATCAAAGAATTCTCATTCCAGGTACTTGGAATGAGAATTCTTATTTCTTCTGTGGTATTCCGAAATTATCTTTGACGAATATTTTTTTCTCAGGTTTTGATACCGGAGTATCTGTTTTCTTCAGTGTACCTGCTTCTTCTCTGGCTTGGATTTTTCTCACGAGTTTGCGTTTGCTATTCTCATGCTTGTTTGCCTTCACTCGCTCAGATTTGATCACGAGTTTGCGTTCGGCTTTTTTTGCGACTTTGACTTTTCGCTTCGCCTTTTCTACCATCTTGGCTCGGCGAGCCTCGCGTTGTTGTGCTTTGCGTGATGGTTTTTCTTTTGTTACAACAGCAGGAGTACTGACTTGTTCCGGGGATGATGAGATTTCAGATGGTTCCATAGAGAGTATTATATTTTGTTCGTTGTCTTCCCGAGAGTGCGACCTACCTCTGTAGCGAGTGACTTGCCCTCTTCCTTGAGTGCGAGCTGCCCACACGCCGCATCGATATCATCTCACATCGTATGACGAACAGTCGATGGTATACCATAGCGATCGAGCGTATCTTGGAATTTTTTGATCATCATCTTGCTTGTCGGGAGGTATCCGTTACTATCAGTGCCTTCTCCAGGATTGTATGGGATGAAGTTGACATGAGCGAGTCGTCACTTCAATAGTTCACCGAGCTGACCCGCGTATTCGAGACGATCCGTGACACCATTTATCATGATATATTCATAAAATATCCGCTTGTTGGTGATCTCCACATAGGTGTCAATTGCTTGAAAGAGGACATCGATCGGATAAGTATTCTCGACGGGCATGATTTTGCGTCTAGCCTCGTCGTTTGGGGCATGGAGCGATATCGCAAGAGATACCTGAGGAAAATCCCGAGCAAAATCAATAATACGAGGAGCAATACCACAGGTTGAGACGGTGATACGACGGTTCGAGAGATCGAGCTTCTTTTGTCCACAAGCGATATGTATCGACCGAGACACCTCTCCATAATTGAGAAGTGGCTCACCCATACCCATATAGACGATATTGCGTAGTTTGCGATCCTCCTTCGCGAGATGGTGTACTGCCCACATGATCTGATCGATAATCTCGGCGAATGTGAGATTACGGATGAGTCCAAGCTTTCCAGTAGCACAGAACGTACAGGCCATAGGACAACCTGCCTGAGAGCTCACACAAAGTGTATTGCGACCCGAGAGATGACGCATGATCACAGCCTCGATCATCTTGCCATCGTGGGTAGTGAAGAGAAACTTTGTCGTCTGACCCTCTGGATCCGTCTTCTCACTGTGGAGCGATAGAGAATTATATGAGCAGTTTTCTTTCAGGAGATCACGGATCGACTGGGGGAGGGTCTCGATCATATCAAAATCGGTCACGAGATTTTTGTAGATCGCGTTCTCGATCTGCGCATAACGGAATTTTTTGTGTCCGTTGGCCTCGAGGAGTTCTATGATGGCCGCTTCGTCGTGGATAGAGAACATTGAAATAGGCAAAATATATGAAAAATTCTAAGAATGGTTTTTTTTGTTGCTATAACCCGAGCAATACTACTGCTGTGAGAAAACCGATAATACCACCTATGAGAGCCTCGAGTGGCGTATGACCCATAGATTCGTTGAGTGTCTCACCGTCATCTAGAGTAAGACGATTGAGGACTCTCGCATGGAGTCCCGCCTGATATCTCACATTCATAGCATCATAGATTATGATGATCGATATGACCAAGCAGATAGCGAATTCATCACTCCATGGTCCATACTTTAGTCCCATAGCTGTCGAAAGAGCGATTACAAATGTGGAGTGAGCTGATGGCATACCACCACTTCCGAACATCCTAGCGAATGAAAATCGTCATTTAAGAGCATGAACAAGTCACTTCACTATGATAGCAACTATCAACGATATGAATGGTATGATGATCGTGTGTGTCTCAAGAAATGTATGGATAGATGAGAACATATTAGGCAACTTTGAGGATAGAATACTCCGTTTTTCCAGATGGTGATACTACAGTGACGCTGTCACTCGTATTCTTACCGATGAGAGATCGACCGATAGGGGACTCATTGCTGATTTTGCCATCGAGGATACTGGCTTCCTGAGAACCAACAATTGTATAGGTGATAGTTTCTTTTTTCTCAGTATCCTCGAGAGTGACTACTGATCCGACATTGATACCAGTTTTTTTCTTTTTTTCATCGATGATCTCATATGATCCTGGCTTAAGCATCTCCTCGAGTTCAGCGATACGGAGCTCTGCTTGAGCTTGATCGTCACGAGCAGCTTGGTATTCAGCGTTCTCAGAGAGGTCTCCATATGAGATAGCTTCTTTGAGCTTGGCTGCTATTTCTACACGAGTCACTTCTCGTAGTACACGGAGTTCGTTCTGAAGCTCTGTGAGTCCGTCGCGGGTCAGGAGGATTGATTTTTCAGCCATAGGGAGGGATAGTTAATAGGGAATAGTTAATAGGGAATAGATGAGATTTTTGAGAAAAATGAGAGTCATCTATGAGGAACCAAATCATCTTGTATTTATTACAAGAGAATCTCGTTCCTCATACCGACTACTATTTTTTTGTCATCATAGTTTTGAACTCTCCGAATCGGGCTCTGGGTATTGATATAAGGAGTGTCTGACTCTCGACTTGCATCACGAGTCGAATGGTGTCATCCTCTTTCGGTGGATTGAGATAAAAGCTCGCGAATGGGAGGAATGTTCTGGATTCATTGACTACAAAGAGCGCCCTGTCAACTGATCTCCAGTTCGCGAGCCAAGATGTATATGGAGTACGAGTTGCTATGACTGTGATACCTGATTTGACATCCATATAAGTCGAATAGATCGTACTCGCATCAAATGTCGAGAGCCCGTAAATACCAGTATTCTTACCGAGAGTCAGATTTATTTTGGAGATTACTTTCGTCAAGAATTTTGCTGATATCGGGATAATGATTTGAGTTCATCCTGATTGGGTGGTTCCGCTCGAGCTCATATTATTCGTGATACCCGTACTCGCAGTAGCCAAGAGCTGAGATACTACTGGAACCTTACCGCTTAGTGCATCGATTTTTGCCTCGAGTTCCTTTATACGATCTTCTGTTTTCCATTGAGAACGGAGCATTTCGATTGCTGCTGTCTCATTTGAGATCTTGACAGTCGATAATGTCTGAGATGGGAGAAAATCGATACCATTTTTCTGAGCAAAACTCCAAATAATACTGCCAATAAAAGCAAGACTAGCAACAGCAAGAGTAATCAGTGCTATACGCATAAAGGGAAATAATTATTGCTTTTTGATACTCGAGAATTCGATCTCGACAGGTGTCTCGCGACCAAGGAGATTGACCATGACCTTGACGAGACCTTTTTGTTTATTGATCTCGACAATTTTACCTTCGCTCCCCTCGAATGGACCTGATCCGATCGTGACGAATTCTCCTACCTGCATGTTGGTCTTGTACTCTTCGCTCTTCTCCTCGAGAATACCCTTGAGCTGTTCGAGCTCCTCTCCACGGACTGGTACTGGGACAGTACCTGCTCCGAGGAACCCTGTCACATTGGGCGTATTGCGGACAATATACCAGCTCTCGTTTGTCACGATCATGCGGACAAGGATATATCCTGGGAATATATTCTTTTTGCGTTTTACCTTTTCTCCACCTTTGCCGACAGTGACACTATCGTGAGTCGGGATGAATACATCGATGATATATTGCTCGAGGCCAAATGCCTCACGTCGTTGCATCAGAGATGACCTGACATTGTCTTCAGTACCAGATATCACACGGATCACGTACCATTCTCATGCTTCTTTGGTAGTCAGGAGGTCGAACATAGAATATTTAGTATTTAGGAATTAGAATTTGGAAATATCATCAAAGTTACTATTTGCTGCCAGTTGCAGTCTTGGTTCCTGATGCTGTACTACCAGTATTGACTTTGATATTTTGCAGAAGCTTGTCGAGTTCAGCTTGACTCATAGTATCCTCACCACTTACTGTTGATATAGGGGCTACATCATGTGGAAACTGATCACGAGCGAGCCTGAGCCCGTTCGTCACACCATATCCGAGGATCGCAAGGAATATAGTGAGCACGAGGATAACACCGACAGTGTAGATCATATATTTTTTGTTCTCAGCGGGGGTCGGCCAGACGACATGCTCGAGCTCAGTATTGGCCTCAGTGATAAAATTGGACATAAGAAAGGGAAGATAGGGAATAGACGAAGAATAACAGGAAAGAGTATATGGAATTTCTTCTTTTCGTCAAAGCATTTTAAAATCCGCCGGAGCGGATTAATGTCTACGATTATAGGGAAAAATGAAGAATGTCAAAAGAAAAACTGGAGCCACCATCGGGACTTGAACCCGAGACCTCTTCATTACCAATGAAGTGCTCTACCACTGAGCTATGGCGGCTTATTTTTTCATATCTTTACTTTTTTTTCTGAGTCCTTCCTTTTACTTTTTGGTAAAAAGTAACAAAAGCTCTCCAAATCTTCCATGGTTCATTTTTCTATCTGTACTCATCTTGTTTTCTATTATTCCAAACTAAGAAACATTTGAACTAATCATGAAAACTTCGCTGATAGTTACTCAAAATTCTCCATAATGAAAGAAAACCTCCCGAACTATACTGATTCTACAAATCAGAAATCAACTCAGATAGTATATGATCAATCACAAAAATTCAAGTTTTTGTTGGTTTTATTCGGTTTTCATGTATTTCGAGGAGTCAATCTCCGATAAGTGTATCGAGTTTTTTTGACCTCTTATCATAGTTCCATCCATCTCTCCTCATCCCGAACATCATCCGTTCTATCTCGGTATCTTCTCGTGTTAGTTTTTCTTCATTGTCTCTTTTTGATCCATAGTAGCCGTTGAACGAACTCGAGTTGCTCCACCTCATTCCATTTTCATAACTTGCTGCTGATAGTCCGAATCCTCTCGAACTCGAGTGATCCCAGTATGCTTGATTGTGCACAGACTCGTATCATTTTTTGGAAAAATTCGAGAGCTCATACTGATGCCACCCGAGAGAGTCAAAATGTTCCATAATTGCGAGGAACTCAATCTGCATCTCATCTTCTGTGATTGAGCCCGCTTTCCAGTGTTTCGGATACTCCTCATCCTCGAGCATATAAACACTCGTATGAGTGATATAGGGGAACTGTTCGTGGAGTTCCACGATCGCAGATAGCGTTTGTCCAAGTTTCACAAAAGGGAGCCCGAGAATGAAGTCGATGTTGATAGAGATATTATTATTTGATTTTTTTATTTCAGAGCTAATACTCTCAAGTGCACCGAAAATTGTATTTCTATCGCTTCTATGGATTTCTTTGAGACTCGTCTCATTGAGTGTCTGGATGCCGAGTGAGATCCGATTAACCCCGAGTGCGAGGACGCCAGTGATATACTCAGGCGTGACATCCTCAGGATTCATCTCCATGGTGATCTCGATATTTGACTCATTATAAAATGGAAAACACTCCAAAACCTCCAAAATCTCATCGTGAGAGAGAACTGATGGGGTTCAACCGCCGAAGTAGATGGTTTTCTGTCATCCTGAAATTGTTTCAGGATCTTCATTTGTGAAATAGATCCTGATCTCCCGCTTCAGATACTCGATATATCTCCGCTTCTTGAACTCATCAAAAACTGGTGTCAGTGCAAACTTGCAATACGGACACCGCTGTCGACAGAAGGGAATGTGGATATAGAAGTGCTCCGTCATAGGATATGAGGATAGGGAAAATATCAGAAAATACAAAAGAATAAAAAAGCACCCTATATCGGGGTGCTTTTCATTATTTCGTGATGACTCGTGATATTTCTGCGAATATCTCCTCCTCACTCTGACTCGCATCTATTCGATAGACTCGATGTCCATGAGATTCCCATGTATCGATGAGTGGAAGAGTATCCGCGATCGACCAGCTGATACGAGATCGGATTGCCTCCTCTGTATCATCGACTCGGACGATGAGCTTGTTTCCAGTTTTTGGGTTGGTTTCTCACTCGTAACTGGATGGGAATGTCTCACTCGTGACTGGATCGATTCGACGACCACCGAGACGAGCTACGGCTGTTTCTACATCGAGATCGAGATAGATGACTATGAAGTCACCGAATACAGGCTCGAGGGCAGTATTTTGTTCCTCACTACGGATAACTCCATCGAGGAGTATTTTTTTGTCTTTATTGGTTGCCACATATGCCTCAGCCATCTTCACAACTGCACTGGTCGGAGCCTTGAGTCCTGCCTCGATACACCGCTTTGTCTCATCTCACTCAGGAGTTCCAGACTTTGCGAATTTGCGGAGCTCAGTACCCATCTCAAATAGTGTGTAGTCATCTGAGTGTTCGAGGATTTTTCGGGCTTGAGTTCATTTGCCAGAACCCTGAATACCGATGAGCATAATATGAGACATATATTGATTGTAGATTTTTATAAAAGTTGACTCCCCGGAGGAGGAGATAATAAGCCGGATTCTGTATATCGGTATACATCTATCTAGGACTGCAGTCGCCCACAGCCTCCAGCGGAGTATACTCGCATCGACTGCTCCAAGACATTATCGACTTGAGTACCATTCTCCTTGCATCAGAGAGGGTTTACCACTCTCGCGTGAGCGAGATTCATCTGTAGCGACTTCACTTTACACCTGAGCAAGCTCAGGCAATCAAGATGGTCACACCAGATGACTTTTCACCTTTGACCTATTTCTAGGCTAGTATTGTCTCTGTGGCACTATCCGTACTCGACATTTTGTATATATTGCCGAGCCAGAGCCGTTAGCTCTTCTCATCTTGGAGAGATGTCCAGACTTTCCTCATCCTGATTGCTCAGAACGCGTATACCTGTCTCCTCCTCCCGAGAGTCGCCGTCGAGTATAGAGAGAATCTATCAAAAAGCAATATTTGCTCATCTCACGTACTCTCGTGAATATCGTGTGATCACTGGGATGAAAAAATTGATTTTTCTCTTTTCGTCTCTATACTGACTTCAAGTTTTACTTTTTCTCCATATACCTATGCGAAAAATCATCCTCTTGGCTCTACTCCTCGTCTCATCACTCACGCATGTGATGGCGGCAGATATCGATCCGATCACTCAGACCAAGGCACTCCTCGATCAGTATAGTGTTCGAGTCAAGTATCTTGAGGCAGAGAATGCTATCCTGCGTGAAGAGATGCGAAAGGCCAAAATCCAAATCCCATTAGCACTCTTCTCATGAGCGATCCAGCCAGGGACAAGTAGTATCAATCCAACCACAGCGACTCCTACTGTTGTGACTACAGGATCAATCACACCAACAGCTCCTACGGCACCAGTGATAGCAAGCGGGGAGATATCATTTACCACTATCGAGAAAAACTATGGAGCCGCTTATGCAGGATTCATCAAGCGGATTATTTCTGAGTGGGACAAGGTCAGAGAAGCTTATGTGATGCCAAAATGATACCGACACTCCAGATACACCAGGGATACAGCGTCAGGGAAAAAAATGGAATCTGGGAATATCAAGGAAAATAACCAAAATCA
>JANNYQ010000050.1:0-9896 GCA_031410215.1 Candidatus Altimarinota bacterium
GCATCTCTTCCACGAGCATAATATGCTGTGAGAGATGGGAAGAGAGCGACAGCTAGGATACCTATGATCGCGATGACGATCATGAGCTCGACAAGGGTAAAACCCTTAGGAGAAAGTTTCATAGAAAATAATATTAAAATAATAATACACAGGAAGTTTCCTGTGTATTATAAGGGTAGGAAGGACACCTAACTATTATGAACTAGTTACGAACTACGTATCCAGAACCAGTACCTTTTGTAAAACCATCAATAACTACAAGGTTTCCCTGAGCGAATCCATTACCTTGATAGTTAGATATAGGACCTACTGATCCCGTATTACCACCATTTGCATTTTCAAATACAGCAGAAATAGCGAAAGTGGAAGTACCTCCTGAATCAGTACCAGTACCATATCCATATGCACCGTTAGCTACTCCAGCTGAAGCACTACAATTAACAAATCTTCCGTTTGTAGGATCAACTGGGAACTTTGGAAGATATGATCCTATATTCGTAGCACCTGAGTTTACACAAGTAAATGTACCAATACCTCCATTATTAAGAGCAGGTGGAGGAGTGAGCTTATCGAGCTGCCATCCAGCAAATGCTGTTACAATTTCTTTGATACCTGCAACACGAGAAGTATCTCGTCCACGAGCAAGATAGCTAGTGAGTGATGGGAAGAGAGCGGCAGCAAGGATACCGATGATCGCGATGACGATCATGAGCTCAACGAGGGTAAAACCCTTAGGTGAAAGTTTCATAGAAAAATGAATGAAAAGAAATAAAGCGAATGCATAATACCAATACTAGTATTGAAATCAAGAGATATTATAGAGACATTTTTGTTTGTATACGTATACATCAATTATAAGTTGGCTGTCACGATTTCGTTGTATATCCTCGCGAACTATATACTCGGTGTGTCAACATACTTCACCATATACTCACTCGATAGCTCGTATCCTCGACTGCGGTAATAGTCCCTGGCACCAACTCAGGATATGACAGCTATTTTTTTGACAGTTGGATATTTTGATTTGATTATATCTTCGCATTTTGCGAGCATTTTCTTTCCCATTCACATATGCTGACCAGCTACAGCAACCTGTAATAGGGGGTTTTGCTGAGTAATACTTTTTACCCCTACGGGTATCTGATCTCAGAATACATGCAACTCGCGAATCAGTGCAGCACTATCGAGCTCGGAGATATGATGTAGATCATTAGTGAATATCTGAGATGGGATACGGAGCCTACATACTCCGAATAGCGTCCGATCGACTGGATCGATCATCTGGATGAAATACTCGTGTCCGCCACTCGCCTCATACATCATCACATCGAGGATAGCATCGTGAGGATCATTGGCTCGGGCGCGGATCTCACGAGCCGATATATCATGACGGATGATCCCACGGGCTCGCATCGCGATCTCAGTGACCTGACGCAGATTGGCAAGCTTGGATCCGGCGAGTATCTCGTGAGCTGGGATGTCACGGTACATACGATTGAGCCTCACATACTCAGGAATCATCCCCTGCAGCTCAGCCATCAGAGGTATCAGGATATCATCCTCATATGGGACGAACTCACCCCTTTCCCAGATCTCCGTGAGCTCTGAGTTCGGAGTCACGACCATAGGATAGATCTTGATCTCGTCAGGACGATAGTCAGGGTTCGAGAATATCTCGGCCATACTCGATCGGTCGAGTTGTGGTGTAGCACCGAGAAGTCCTGGCATCATATGTACAACCACTTTGAATCCTGCGTCTTTAAGCATTTTTGTCGCTTCTATGGATTCCTTATTCCCGTGTCCCCTTTTGTTGAGCTCGTTGATGTCATCATGCGTCGTCTGATATCCGATCTCGACACGAGTCACTCCATAAGATCTGAGGCGGATGATCTCCTCGGGTGTTATCCAGTCTGGGCGAGTCTCGATCGCCATACCGATGACTCGGCTGGTCGCTGTCTCATTGCGTTCTTTTGCCTCGGCGAGTGTCTGAGATGGTACCCAGTCAGGATCGACAAAAGTCGAAGCAGAGGTAAATGGCGAAGATCATTGGCTGGTGTCTTTTTGTGATATATTGCGATATCCAAACGCCGTATGGGCATCATAAATATCACGAATGAAGTCCTCCTGATACGCCTGCGGGTAAACGCTCCAGGTACCACCGATAATCCGGACATCACACTTCGATATCGCATTGCCGGTCATACGCAGTGACTGGAGACGGTTCTGTATCTGGCGAAAGGCATCGAACTCGTTCATCTCCGCTCGCTGGACGGCTGGCTCATCACTGATATAGCTCTTGGGGAGTCACTCATAGGTCGGACAATAGACACATTTGCCGGGACATCACCAGAACTTGGTAAGGAGAGATATCACCGAAACTCCAGATAATGAGCGAACAGCCCGTTTTCGTAAAACCTTGCGTATACGCAGCTCATCAACGATCTGTCCCAGAGCGAGCAATTCTTCATATCGCTCGATCATCTCGATATGCGATGGTCACTCGGATACTCGATACTTCGCGAGAGTATTATTTTTGACCTTGTGGAACGCATCTTTGGTCGCTATTGTTGGATTGTCAGCGAGTGCATGGAGGATCTCATCGATGATAGTTGTCTGTTGCATAGAGTATAGAATATAGGGATTTTTGCCAAAATAACAAGCAGTAGTATCGTTTGACTTTTGCATCTCTTTTTATATACTCCTTTTGCTCTAGGTATCTCAACTATTAGTTTTTATCTATTAGTTTTTATCTATTACTTCATCAGCGGGGGTAACATAAAAGAGTGAGTGTACTAAGGCTTCAACCCTTGGGTGTACCGGTTCGAACCCGGTTCCCCGCTCCATTATAGAAAACTCTGAAAAACATCGAACTTCATCGTCAGAAAAAATTTTTCTAGCTCGCTTATATCTCGATAAGCTCACTTCGAAAAATTTGTTCTTCCTCGAATTTCTCGTTTTTGAGATTTTTCCCATCCATCTTAACACCAAATTCAAGATTCAAGACAATGGCCAATTCCCACGGACTCAAATCTAGTATCGTCAAAAAACAAGCCGCCGCTCGCAAACTCTCGAAAGGGAAAAAGAAGTCGGCTATTTCATATACGGGCAACGAGAACAAACAGTCACGATTCAACATGTCATATAAGAAGAGAACCCGCTATATGCAGAACAAAGAAGCGTTTCCGAAGAAAAAACTCCCCAGCAAAAATACAGATACACTTATCGGACTCGGGATCATCGACGAACGAGGCTTCTTCAAAAAAGGGAAAAAGAAAAACTTTTTCACCAAATCGATGACGGATCTCAAAGGATTTGACTTTTATGGGATGCCACGAAGCAATTAGACTTGCATTTTGTGAAAAATAGATACAATCCACACATCCAAAATATATGCAGCCGTAGTTCAGTTGGATTAGAACGCCTCCCTGCGAAGGAGGAGGTCACTGGTTCAAGTCCAGTCGGTTGCACCATTTGAAAAATCAAAAACTCATTCGAAAGAATGGGTTTTTTATAAAGGGAACTTTATAATAATTTGACATTATTTCTTATTGAATTAATCTGTATTGGTAATGTATTTCAATAAAATCTCATATACTATGAATAACTTAAGTGAAAAATTCCCCCATAAGACTCCACATACTCATAATAAAAAAATATCTCCCATAGATACAATCAAGATTATCGCAAGTAGTTTAGTTCTAGCTATATCATCAACGGCCTGAGCTCAAAATAGAGTAGTAGAAATACCAAAGATAAGTGATTTTTCCCTCTGAGAAAGTTGTACATATGTACGCAATGATAGTCGTGGTGGAAATATAGAGCTCGCCAGACCTATTCGTACTGTTGTACAATGAAAAGACGGATTAGAATTTTCTGACGGGAAAAAAAATAGATCAATAGAATGAGATTATATTGGTAGGCATGAGTCCAACGGAACCTGGAGGAAGTGGCCACTCAAAGTTTGAGCAACTTGGGAATATAGAGAAGATTGGAAAAGAGGAGATGGCGTAACAGTAACTACAACACAAAATGCTACTGTAGTGTGAGAGGAGGAGGTAGTAACACCTGCTGGAAAATTCCAAACATTCAAAATAATATACGATGGTTGGTATAAAACTACCAACTGAGGCAATGGCAGACAATTAGATATATACTGGTATTCCCCTGAAGTCAAGGCTGACGTTAAGCGTATGCACGATGATAGATCTAATATCTATACACAACAAATGATCGAATGTAGTAAATAAAAATCATATCCTATGTAGAGATGATTTTTATAGTAAGATATATTGCCTCTTTTTCATTTTTTGCTATATTAGTTCTCTATCTACAATCTAATACTACGGCCCTATGTGACGCTGACCCACTGTTGCCGCAACCAAAGAAAAATGAGACAAGGCAAAAGCCAAAATCTACAATATCCACTCCAAGCTAATCACGATCGCCGCTGAAAAATGATCTGATCCGAGTATCAACGGGATACTACACGATGCGATCTACTCAGCCAAACGAGATGGTGTGACATCTGATGTGATCGAGAGGGCTATCAAAAGATGATCTGGACTCGACAAAGATATCTCTAAAGTCGAAGAGGTCTACTACGAGTGATATGCTCCTGGGGGTGTTGCAATAATAGTCCGAGCCCTGACAGACAACCGCAATCGCACCGCACCGAGTATGCGACATATATTCTCAGGATATGGTGGATCTCTTGGTGAGACGGGTTCAGTATCGAATTTTGCATTCGACTATGGTGGAGAGATCCGTATAGCGGCTCCATATGATATGGATGCGTTCGAGATAATGATACTATCGACTGATGCTACAGACTACAGTGTAGTAGATAGTGGCATAGTTATACTCACGGCTCGTGAGAGCTATACGAGCGTACGCAAAGGGATCGAAATAGCTGGCTATACTATCGAATCGAGTATTTTGGGCTATAGAGCCAAAAACTATACCGAGATCACCGATATGGACAAGGCACTCCAAATCTACAAAATGCTCGAGGAATTCGAGGCCAATGAGGATGTTGAGACCGTCTGGAATACGGCGGATATCTCGGATACCCTTTGGCAAGAGGTCATCGAATTTTCTGAAAAGCGAAAATTTCGCACATAACGAAATGTATACCCTGGAGTATAAAAATCTTTTGTGTTTTATCGCGAGTCGTCTATAATAGTTCCAAATATTAAATATACACTATGTCTGACTCTACTACTCCGGTGACAGATCCAGTAGCTGCCGATCAGGCAATCAATTCTCCGATCCCTCCACCACCACGACCCAAGACATCCAATGATGGTCTCGTTGCGAAATTCATGGTGCATCCACTCACGACATTTGCTGAGATAGTATTCATCGATCTCCTTGAGCACTCACTCTCACTCTCCACATTCGAGAAAAAACGAGTCATCGACGCTATCCCAACACTCTCACAATTCCAGATCGATGAGCTCGTGAAGGTATTCGAAGATGAGCGAGTCGAGTTCCGTAAGCTGATGCCGACAGAAGGCGAGATCATCAAGTGACTCGTGGTCAAGGCTCAGAACGAGTGGGAACAGCTGAAGGATATTTATATCGAAGAGGAACGAGCAGCAGCCAAAGCAAATGAAGATAGCATCAAAGCTGAAGAAGTCAGAAAAACTCTCGGACTCTAGAAAAAACCCGCTTTCAAGCGGGTTTTTTATTCACATATTTTACGTCGACTTTTTTTACATTTTCGATAGAATAGGCTCACTTTTTGATTCTCTTTTTTTGTGTCATTTTTTGCATCTATCATCCCATTTGAACACTCGTTAGGTATCACTCCACTCCTATATGGCGGATGAGATCTCCTAGTCACTGACTTGGAGATAGGACAGATCGTCGAGATTCCCTATGGGAAACAACTGGAAAATGGAATCGTAGCAGAGATACACGATGAGTGTCCGATAGATGAGACAAGTGAGGCATATATGAGAATCAAGCCAATGAGTCGGATCATGACTAAAAAAACTCTACTCGCACCATATCAAATCAAAATGATTGTAGCGATCGCAAGTAAGTATATGATAGCGATCCATCGAGTACTCGCTATATTCCTCACGAGACCAATACTCTCACGACTGGAACGGAAAAACTATGAGCAACTCGAAAAACAGGAAATAACAATACCAAAAAAATGAACTGGATGCATCCATATAGTCAAAGATAGTATAGTTACTCCAGCACTTGTTGACACTTATACTCAGGCCTGACCTATTATAGTCATACTACCCGATGACTACGCTATGATGCCCTACCGAGAAAGTTATCGAGATAGAGAAGATGTACTCTTCGTGTCGGGTGATATGACCGATATCAGACGAGCTCAGGCATGGATCGATATCGCAAATGGAAAATTCAGGGTTATCTATTGAACTCGGCGAATTATATACTATAATCTTGGGAGATACGCAAATATCATCTACGTTGAAGATGCTCTTGGTCCTGATTATTGGCACTACCCTATCCGCATAGACTATAGTGACATATTGCATATTTTCGCAAAAGAAAATACCAATCGAGATATCACAATACTCTCAAGTGTTCCGAGTCTCACAACGCTCACGCACTTCAGACACTATCAAATAGCTAACATCCGAACAACATAAAATCCAAGAGTCCCATGAAAAACAACCTCGAAATACTCATCTCCCGACTGATCCGATATGCGATGCACCTCGATCGTATTGCGATACTCTGGTACATTCTCGTCACGTGGATATGCATTATCCTGATAACTACTTTTGGATATACGGTATTAGATCATTCCTATTTCTCGAGAGCTGCTGAGAAACAACAAAAAGCGACTATCAGAAATCCAGTATCCAGAGGGAATATACTGTCATCTGCTGTATCACTCCATGGTATCTTGGGTGTATCAACCAATCTCGGTACTCTTGCTATCGATCCCACCCAATCAGCTTCAATGACTCGACTCCTTCCATTTCTCTCAGATATTGTATATCGTGACTCGTGCGAGTGACGACTGATGATGGACTGTATACTCAGTATTGGCAACTATGTGAGACAGGATCTCTCTCTCGAAAAATGACTCAATGAAGAGAGCCTCCGAGAACGGATCGAAGCGTATATCCAAACTCGTATCTCGACTCCTATAGAGAGTGTACTCATACAGGAAGCACTTGAGGAGTCCACGATCACTCAGGTCAATCAATTGGCTGATCCAGCATTATTCTTTGTCGTGAACAATCTCTACGTCAATCCAACCAAAGTGAGCAATCCTGAGGCTCTCGCAAGCCGTCTCGCACCTATTTTGAAAGGCACATCTGATAAGCTCGAATCTCTTTTTGTAGTACGAAAAAGGCGTCATCTCGAAATCCTTCGCAAGATGAATATAGTAAGTCGTGATATCGTCAAAAAACGGATTGATACGGAGAAGGCTGCTCTTGCCAATATCTCTACAAGAGATAATGCACGTGAGACTTGGACGACTGAGAATGCGGTATTCCCGTTTCTCAAAATAGAGGACAATCTCGTGAGATACTATCCTGAGGGTATTGCACTCGGGCAAATCACTGGATTCGTCGATAGTGAAGGTAGAGGGCGCTATGGTGTAGAGTGATACTTTGAGTCAGACCTCCAATGAGAAAGTCCTGTACAGTATATCACCAAGGACATCCAGGGACGACCGATCCGAGACTACGCATCATCAGGATCACTCATTCTCAAAAATGGTGTCGATATTACACTCACGGTCGATCGCAATATCCAAAAAGAAATCTCTAAACGTCTCGAAAGTGCTGTGACTCGGTTCCGAGCCAATCGTGGGAGTGTGATCGTCATGGATCCGACGACAGGTGCAATCATCGCCATGGTGAATTATCCGAACTATGATCCCAATAGTTATACGAATGTATACGACATGGAACCGGTACTCTATGTGAATTATCCTAATCCATCAGTAGACCTCTTTGGTTATCCACTCTTCGTTGTAGACTCAGGGAGTGGTGGTACACTCTCGACCAATATTGATGGTCAGCGTATCAAGATGCGGAGTGCAACGGATGATGAGATAGGCAACTTCTCTATGACAAAATACAAATTCAAAAACGGATTCGGAGTCGGCAACTACAAGAACGATATCGTCGGATCTCTCTATGAGCCATGATCAGTATTCAAGGCCGTTACGGTCGCCATCGGACTCGATAGTGGTGAGATACGACCCAATGATCGCTACTACGATCGTGGATACGTCGAGCTCGACAGTGGTGGTGCCAAGCAACGGATATCGAATATTGCTCGTCAGTGTCTTGGAAATAATACCTATTCCAATGCCCTCAATTGGTCATGCAATGTCGGTATGATAAATATAATCGAGAAGATCGGACGATCTCTCTTTGCTCGATATATAAATGACTTTGGATTTGGACAGAAGACCAATATCACGATTGATGGAGAGGTATTCTCTCAGATCAGGAATTATGAGAAGTGGTCTCGTATCCAATTTTTCACGATGTCATTCGGACAGGGTATCAATGCGACACTCCTCCAGATGGCAGCCGCCTACTCGGTACTCGCCAATGGTGGAGTCTATATGCAGCCCTATATCGTAGAAAATATATCCTATCCAAATGGAAAAAGTATTGCAACAGTACCGACGCCCGTGAGACGAGTGATCAAAGAAGAAACATCAAAAACAATCACGGCTATGCTTGTCGATAGTGTGAAGTACGGTTTTGCAAAACGTTGAGGAGTAGCCGGATACTCTATAGCTGGTAAAACCGGTACCTCTCAGATACCATATCGAGGCACTTATGAAAATATATACTTCAAACAAGATATCGGACATACAATCACCTCATACGGTGGATATGCGCCAGCTTATAATCCCAAGTTTGTACTCATGGTATCGATAGAGCGCCCTCGTACCGGTATCTACTCTGAGACGACATCATCAGCACTCTTCTCAGAGATCGCAGAGTATCTACTAGGGTATTACAAAATTCCGAAGAATAAGTAAAAAATTAAGAACTTTCCCAAATGAGAGAGTTTTGATAGCTCTATAACCGTATCCAATTCGCTATACGAATCACGATAGGAGCTATGGTTCCCACGATGCGATCGACTACTGGACGGAGCACATAGGCGAATAACATACCAAATATCAGTCCTGCAATGATATCCCCAGGATAGTGTACTCATCCGATCACACGAGCCGTGAGAGTGATGAGAGCAATAATCAAAGTGAGCAATATCAGGTAGCTATAACGCAAATATCGATAGAGTCCAATCAGCAGTGCTCCAGCGAAGAGAGCATGACCAGATGGGAATGAGTTATCTATCGGATGTGGGATAAGTGGCGCAATCGCTCCTGCTATCTCTGTGGCACCTGGTCTCCACTTGTAGAGTCCCAGATTGATAATTGCATAGAGAACAAATACGGATAGTATCGTGATAAAAATAGCCAGAGATATTCGCTTATACTCGTTGTCCCGACGATATACCCCATAGAGCCAGAGTACGACGAGCAGGATAGCACCATAGATGACGACGAGCTCTCCAGATATTTGGACGAATCGAGCATATTCTGAAGATACGAGAGTGCGGGCCCATACAAGGAGTGAGAGGTCGAAGGCGAGAAGCTGATTGATAATATTCATAGTAGTGAGATTGTATGCGATGAGGAGTAAAATACCAAAAAAAAACAAAAGAAAAGTTTGACTATTATTTATTTATATATATATTATAATAAATAATTTTATATGAATATTTTAAAAATATTACAAGTATCTGCTTTGAGTATAGGCTTAGTTTCTCCTGTTATGGTTCATGCGACTGTAGTATCAACTTTGCAGAGAGCACTCAGTGCCATAGATTTGGTTGCATTCTTTTGAGCCATAACAGGAGAA
>JANNYQ010000051.1:0-16724 GCA_031410215.1 Candidatus Altimarinota bacterium
CAGAGTCGCTCATTGTTCGAGGATGATTGATGATGGGCTTTTGATTCACAAAAAACCAAAAATACGCATCCAGGCTCCCGAATTCTTTTTGAATCTGGAGTGCTACGATCGCATTTTTGCGAACTGAATATATTTTGAGTCGATTGCGGATGATCCCTGGATCGAGCAATATCTCCTCTAGCTCCACATCATTCATCTGTGATATCTTCTCGATATCCCAATCATAGAAATGGTGTCGATACTGTTCCCTTTTGTTGAGTACTGTGATCCAGGAGAGTCCTGCCTGAGCTCACTCGAGTGTGAGGAATTCGAATAGTATACAATCATCGTGAACAGGAACTCCCCACTCGTTATCGTGATACTCTATATAGAGCTGATCGGTGTTGCCACACCAAGGACAACGAGTTAGATTTTCTTTCATATGAGAAAAGTGAGGTAAGATGCACCAATCAGGGATCCGATACTATTCGCCCAGAGATCAAGCCACGTATCAGCTATATTTGGAGCAAATGACATACCAAAACCTATCTGAAATATCGACTCAGCGAGTTCATTGGCTACGCCAAATGAGGTTGCAAGGAGTAGTGATAGACATAAAAACTGAAATCGACTCATCGAGACACCAGATGCACGAGTCGCAAAAAATGTAGTCAAAACCATCAAAAATCATCCACCAAAAGCGTGTTGGATACGGTTAGCAAATTCCTCGTCAGGAATAATTATAACAAGTATGATGACTGAAATAAATACAATAACAATGATCGCGATATGACTGATATCATACTGAATTGGAGTAGTTCTCTTGTCGAAAAACATCCGAATCCACCAAATCAGGAGAAAATAGACAATGATGAATGCAGGAATCAGTGCGAGGAGATACATATGTACACTAGTTATTTCAGATATTGTATCACTGCTTCCATACTCGCTTCTTTTCAGAGTTTTACTGCAAATCCTTTCTCTTCATCTGTGAATCCGATCGATATTTTTGCATCTTGTATGACAGACACATCCTCACTATTGTCTCCGAGCAGGATGATCTCATCGCCATCAGACTCGAGCTCGATCGCCTTGTCTAGCGGACTCATGATAGACTCTTCTACCACTCAGACTACAACGCCCCCATCCATGATGAGCTCATTGCCGAATACGATCTCAGGAGAGTAGTTGTATCGCTCGAGGAACCACGCAGTGACAAAATCCGAAACCCCAGAAGTCACGATCACCAGTGGGATATCTTCTCGGATAAGATGGTCAAGGAATTCACGAACACCTTCTCTTGGAGCAAAGTATCGATCGTCGAGGACGATCTGATCTATCATCTCTTGAGTGAGTCCATACTTCACAAATAACTGAGCATGTTCGAGAAACCACTGCTCGGTCATCTCGATATTTCCTGATTTTTCATACTCGATATTCGCTGTATAGAGAGCATCCCGATCAGCGAGATACGCCTCACCGAGGAGCTCACTCTTCACAAGTACAGACCAGGTAGTTGGCATATCAGATCTCGTGAATGTCTTGGAAAAATCAGATATAATGAGCATAAAATGTAGGATTAGAATTGGATCGTATTATATCCAAAAGTCACAAAAACTAAAATATTTTCGGTTTTTTGCTATAGACTACATCTCGCATCGCCATCTCGATCACATTCCCTACCATCAGTACTGCCTCCTCTCCGATTACTGGACCGAGGATCTGAAGTCCCACTGGGAGATCGACTGTTGCATCATCTGCTGGTGAAGCATATCCGACTGGGATTGTGAGTCCTGGGATCCCTGCGAGTGATGCTGGAATTGTGAATATATCTTCGAGATAGAGTGCGAGTGGATCAGTTCCCTTTGCTCAGATTTTCCAGGCGACAGTGGGAGCAGTGGGAGTCACGATGACATCCACCTGGGTGAATGCATGAGCAAAATCCTGACGGATCAGTTCACGCACAGCTGTAGCCTTGCGGAAATAGGCATCATAGAATCCAGAAGAGAGGACATATGATCCGACGAGTGATCGACGCTGGATCTCATCTCCGAGTGACTCAGATCTATTAGCGACGATATCCCCACCAGCACCAGAGAGTTCACCATAGCGGATCCCATCATAGCGGGCGAGATTGGATGCGACCTCAGCTGGACAGATCGTATAGTATGCAGATATCCCATGTTCCGTATTTGGAAGTGATATATCTATAACCTCGGCACCGAGTTCGCGAATTGTTGCAATAGCACCATCGACAGCTGACCGAACACCTGGATCGATACCATCGACACTATATTCTCGAGCAATACCAACTCTGACTCATTTCAGGTTTATTTTTGTCCAGATCTCTGGATCGATCGTTGTCTCTGCAGTGAGACTCGTTGAGTCACGAGGATCGTATCATGCTGTTGCCTCATAGAGGAGTCCTGCGTCTCGGACTGTCCGAGTGAAATATCCTGGAGTATCAAGTGATGATGCCATCGCCATGACTCCATAGCGAGAGTTGCGACCATATCCAGGCTTGAACCCGACGATCCCACACATACTCGCAGGCTGACGTATAGATCCACCTGTATCGGTTCCGAGTGCTGCGGGTACGAGTCCGGCAGCAACTGCTACAGCCGATCCTGATGATGATCCTCCAGGGATACGAGTTGGATCCCAGGGATTATGTGCAGGACCAAAAGCTGAATTCTCCCCACTTCCTCCCATTGCGAACTCATCCATATTGGTTTTTCCGAACGAGACGAATCCAGCTGATTTCATTCGATCAGTAACCGTAGATTCGTATGGCGGAACGAAGTTCTCGAGCATTTTGGAACTCGCTGTCGTACGGATTCCTTTCTCACAGAATATATCCTTGACGGCTATAGGAAGACTGTTTTTTCAGTCAAAAATCAGACTATCCACTGGCAGAGTATTGAATGCTTTCAATACTCCATTGTATTGTTTTGTCCGCATTAAGAAGTAGTCATATATTTCTTTACTCGTGGTTTTACCACTTTTTATGAGATCGGATAGCTCTATAAGAGAGAGATTTTTGTAGTCCATTTTACTGTATGAGTGAGTATTTCTCGAGTATAGTGAAAAAGAAATATAAAACAAGTTTTGACAAAAGATAATAATATATATTATTATATTAATTAACATTCATTATATGGAATTTTCTGAATCACTCGCAGCATCTGGAGCTCGAAAGATATTAAAATTTGGAGTAATACGTGATATATACTTTCAAGAGTGACCAATAGAGAACTATCATACATTCTTTGGAGATACTGTTGCTGCGAATTCATTTCCAATTGTTCTTCTCGGAAACTGGAAATTCGATGAATATATACTCAGTTTTATTGAGGCCAGTGTATCTCAATTTAGTAGTAAGGTATGAAACATTGTATTTATTACAAAAGAAGAATCTGGGACTTTTGATATCTTGGTTTTTGAAAAAAAGAAACCAGATGAGGTACCTGCTTGGAGCCTTGAACCAATCCATTCAACCCACATATTATATTGGAAAGAAGTGTGAAAAACTCAGATGACTATATCGAGTATACCTGTACAAACTAGAGTCCATACAATTTACTTGGCAGCTATTGAGAATCAAAAATAATAGCTAAATATTGCCTTTCGCTGATTTTTCCATATACTCTCCCTATATTACCTCACCTCCCGAATTGATATATCAATTCGGGAGTTTCGAGAGTTTTTGTCAGTTGTAGTCAGCTATATTAACCCTACCAATACCATGGAAATCCCCCCACGTGTCAGATGAATGCAAGATATATTTGGTGAATATCAGAGATATTTTACTTTTCTCAAGAAAGTAGCTCGTCACGAGTTCCGAACCAATGGATTCACTCGTATCACGACTCCGATTCTCGAACTCAAATCACTCATAACTCACTCAACAGGTGATGGGTCTGATATAGTGACAAAGGAGATGTTTGATTTCACAGATAAAGGTGGAAGAGAAGTCGTGATGAAGCCTGAGAGTACTCCTGGAGTAATGCGAGCCTATCTCGAACATATGCTCGAAGAACCACAGCCAGTATATCTCTACTATATCGAGCCACACTTCCGCTATGATAGACCACAGAAATGACGATATCGCCAGTTCCACCAGATCGGAGCGGAGATCATCGGTGAGGTTGACCCAATACTTGATGCCAAGTCTATATATCTCATGGCCCAGATCCTTGATGGTCTCGGGCTCGCGGGTACATATACTGTGAAAATAAACTCCCTCGGAGTAACGAAAGAACGGGAGAAATATCATATCGAACTCGCTTCATTTTTTGAGAACAAAAAACACCTCCTCGACGAGACGGATCTTGCTCGCCTGGAGAAAAATCCACTCAGGCTTCTTGATTCCAAGAATCCTGATGTCAAGGAACTCCTGAAGGTAGCACCAAAGATGACAGATTTTCTCAAGAAAGACTCACTCGAATATTACACTAAGGTCAAGGAATATCTCGATATACTCGGAGTGAAATATGTGGAAGATCATACACTCGTACGAGGTCTCGACTACTATTCACACACCGTGTGGGAGCTCGTCGATGGTTCAGGTCGTACTCAGGATGCGTTCGGTGGTGGTGGTCGCTACGACGGTCTCGCAAAGAGTATCGGATACAAGACTGAGGTACCGGCTGTTGGATTTGCATTTGGTGCGGAACGTCTCATCGAAGCTATGATCGAACGAGGAGTACAACTGAAGAACAAAGACAAGATCCACCTCTATATCATGCAACTCGGTGATGAAGCCAAGAAGCTCGCCCTCCCCCTCAATATCGAGGCTCGCCGAAAGGGACTCAATTCGCTCCTCGGACTCGGTACTCCATCGATCAAGGTACAGCTCAAAAAAGCGAATCGAGTTGGTGCCAGATTTGTTATCGTGATTGGTATCATGGAGGCAAAGAAGTGAATCTGCCAACTCAAGGATATGGATAAGTGAACACAAATCGAGATGCCTCTCGATCAGGTGCTCGATGCAGTCATCGCCGAGGTTGGTGCTGATTCCCTCTCGTTCTACCATCCATCTCGTGACTTCATCATCACGGACGTCCCGATGAGTGAGGAAAAAATGAAGCGAGTCAGTATGGACTAAATATCATATATAGTACGACAACCATGATAACATCCCAAACAATACTACATAAAATCATAATAGAAAATGTCTATAATGAAACTATTGCCGACTACAATACAGTAGCTGACCGTAATATACATTGGGTAATGGATTTTAAGTGACAGGTCGTCAGCAAATTATTTCTTGAAAACTATGCTATAGAATTTTTCAAGGCGATCAAAGAGGCTGGATATACTCGCATCCAAATTGGAGGACTCGAGTCGACTGCTGTACCGATTGTATGAGCACTTTCTCTACTAGACATAGACTGACTCATCTGTAATTCATTTTATATACGAAAATCTAGGAAAAAAAGCAGTCTTCCAAATCTCATAGAATGAGAAATATTGAAAGATATACCTATCATACTCGTAGATGATATTCTCAATAGTGGGAGCAGTTTCAACAAATCGAGAACTATATTACGAGAAAAACAGAATATAGAGATTGCTGGAGTATTTGTTGCACTTCGTTTTCGAGATAGAGAATACTACAAAGAATTTCATGAAAAATCTATCAAAATATGGAGTATATTTGAGTTGGATGATTTCAAGAATTCTCTCGGTGTCAAAAATATAGAACCCAGTAATAAGGATGTGCCTACGGAAACTAAATATAGTATATATAAAACAAATACACTCTGTAAAGCTAATCCGTATATAGTAGCACCGAAATCTGCTCCACTACTCGATTGAACACATATCTATATGGGTATAGATGATGGAAACTTTGTCTGTATTGATACAGACACGAGTCTGATAGTATGGTCTTTCCGGGTACCATTTGGTACTATGGGTAAGAGAATATTATCAAGTCCTGCGATATATAAAAATTTTGTGTTCTTTGGCGCCTATGATGGTACTTTTTATTGTATAGACAAACATACCGGTAAAGTTGTATGGACTTGTATCGATGCAGACTGGATCGGATCATCACCCTGTATCAATAATAAGGATTGAGTTGTCTATATCTGACTCGAGTTCGGTCTCTGGAATAAAAGATGAGGACTCATCGCTCTCGATATCAAAACATGAAAATCACTGTGGAAAAACTATGATACTATGCGAGAATATACCCATGCGTCTCCTGCCTACAATAACAAACATAATATCGTAGTGTGTGGTAGTAATGATCACTCTATGCGAGCCTATGATGCAAAAGATGGGGTATTACTCTGGGAGTACCAGACTCATGGAGAAGTCAAATATAGTGCTATATTTGACGATACGAGAAATCTCGTCATATTCGGAAGTATGGATGGTGGACTCTATGCTCTACATATGAGTGACGGATCACTCTATCATAGATTCGAGGCGAGATACGGATTCTATAGTGATCCAGTACAATTATGAGCTATAGTATATGCAGGATCTCTAGACAAGATCGTATATGCCTATAATCTCGATACTCTCGAGATAGCATGGAAATATGAGACCAGCGGTCGTATATATGCAACTCCAGTAATAAATACTGGGAGCCTGTTTATCGGTTCCAATGATGGTCGTCTCTATGAACTCGATGTCATCACTGGCAAGGTCTATGCTACTCTCCAGCTCTCCGAGAGAGTCGTGAATAAAATCCAAATAGCAAAAAATACGTCAGGAAAACGTACTCTATATATAGCCACCCATGCTTGCGAGCTCTATAAAGCTATAGAGCTATAAATATCTCCGTATACATCTTAAGAGGATATAGAAAAAATCGAGAATCTTGACTGGTATATATGCGAGAACTCGATATGGGTAACACATACGACTGAGTATCATACGCAATGCAGCTCCATGAGTATAGATAACTCACCCGAGAGGGACTACGATGGTATCTCTCTCATATAGAGCGTATATAGACTCGCGAATTGGGAGGAATACGAGTGATTCACTCGTATTATTCTGACAAAATAAAGCAATGCGTCGACATATACGACACTGGCTATCGAAATAGATTTTCATAGAGATAACTAGGGTAAAAGATCGATATTTTTATTTTTGGTATGTGTACTATTGAGATGGGATATACTCATGATATGGAGAATGATCACTGTGATGAGTGTTATTGCCCATATTGACCAGTAGAGTAGAGTGATGTGATCTACGAGTGGGAGGAGCATCTTCTGGAAAGTATTCATAGAGACTCGATCGGTATGTTCGAGTCATGGGAGACGTATGAGAGATCAGTCAGTTATAGGAGTATTTGTCTCTGTTTTGATATTTCCATCATAAAAATTCTTTACGGGATATCCTATGAGTAATGGATTATCAGATTCTGATTTGATCCAACTGTTTCTCACGAATGCTGTATAGTGTAGTTGACAGATATCTCTCTCGTCTACTATTCGATAAAATGGTTCCCCATTGATGGAATGATCAAATGTCATAGCAATACGCTCCACTCAGTTCTTGCTGCACAATGGCTGATATTTTTTGATAGCATCATATGGATCACATCTATCACGTGCTAACTTGGATGTTCGAGAGGTCGTAGTGACAGCTCATGTAGCATCTATGATAGAATATGTAGTGATACATTGATGATTCGCCTCGAACATATAGAGTCCATATTTATTTCATTCTAGGGTGAGCTTTTGATCTCAGGGAATCATGATAGCGACAGACTGCCCTACGAAGAGGAGGAATATGAAGATATAAGAGAATATATTGTAGGATTTTCTATATGGTATGGTTTTGGGAAGGATAAAGAGAACCATCATCAGTGGTATAGTAGTCAGCAGATATCTATACTCTACGAGAATCCCTGAATAAAAATGAAACGACATAAAATATATCTCTGCAAGGAGAAATAATTTAGTATTCTTGTTCAAAAGTAACATCCAACAGAGTGCAATCTGTGTGATAATAGCAATATTGGACCAGAGAGGGATAGATATATCAGGAAAGAGTGGTAATCCAGTCTGGAGTGCAGAGAAATATGTCCCGAGTATCCATCATGGATGGAATTTGATTGTCGCAGCGAGAAAATAGAGGAGTACATATCATATTCTCAGCCAATAGAGCTTGTTATGAGCAAAGAGAAAAATCAATACCAGAACAATATCATAATAATCATAGTTCCCTGCACTAAATACATATATATAGAGTCACTTGTAGAGAGAGAGGAGAAATAGTGATCACCATACAATAGCATATTCTCAGATGTAGAGTGAGTACAATCACAGGAAAATAACTCACAAAAGTATGATATAAAATATACTCTGATCATAACTGTAAGGAAATCCATCAAATACAAGAATAGACTTGTACAAATCACAATGGGCAATATGCGGTGAACATATCATATCTCACGAGACACTATTCATCCAAAGATTGAAACTAATGATAAAGATAATAAAAAAACACAAAGCAGCAATCTGTAGTATTTTAGATTCTTTGATTTCTGAAATACGAAATAATTTTTCGAGCAAATTCGATATCATATTGATTGTAGTAGTAGATTATAGTTTTCACTTTTGGATCTTCTCAAAGAGCTCATCACTCCAAAACTGATCAGCATTGTCATCGAACGTAGCAAGATAGCGGATCACTCGCATCGTACCGTTGAACCCGCTGGCATAGCGTCCCACGAGCTTACCTCAATAGTATACACCGATACTAGGTGTTGCGCTGATCCCATCGATTGATAGATTTTTTATATCATTTGCTATTTTTGATTTTTGTTTTGGATCATTCATACACTCTTCGAGAGACTCGGGAGTAGACATGATTTTTTTGGCAATATTTTTGACCCATATATTGTCCCTATGGAATACCTGATACTCACTATAGACTCTATCGATAAAATCAAACATCATATCTCCTCAAGAGGGTCAATACACACACTCAGCAATGAGAGACTTCTCTGCTGCAAGAGGCTCGAGATCTACGAGAGGAGCATTGCGATATACGAGGTTGAATTTTCATTTCAAATATGATATATTTTTGAGTATTTCAGCATTCAGCTTGCGACAATACTTACAATCAAGGCTCTCATATACAACAAGTGTATATTTACTAGAACTCGTCCATCTATATCTATCATCTGGTGAGAGTGGTCGCATATATTCGATATCTATATCTCGAGCTACGTGCATCTCATCAGATGCTACTGATCATCAGGCTATATTCACTATAGTATATATTGCGAATATACTCAGTAGAGATCCTATAGTGAATATAGCATAGACCCATATATAGTCGGATGAGAACGTATGATGCAATATTTTTTTGGATCTCGTTCCTGTCATAGTCTCATGTTAGTTATCGAAGATTTTTTTGGCGATCACTGGTTGATTCTCAGATATCCAATTCGATATACCTCACTCGATGTGACGGATATTGCGATATCCATGGTGCTCGAGAAAATCATATGCTATAGCTGCTAGTCGTCCACTCGTACAGATGAGATATATCTGCTTGTCAGAAGTACGTGGGAGATCTGATCTCCAGAGATTGTAGAGATCTGCGATAGGGACACTGGTCGAGTTCTCTGCATGGAGCTCATTGTACTCCTTGAGTGATCGTACGTCAAAAAATAAATAGTTCCCACTACCACTCGCCATCATCTCAGCTCTTGCCTGAGTAGGAGATACCTCTACTCGAGTAGGCTCAACATATTGGGTATATCGTATACTCGGTATATAGAGTACTATGATGATACCGAGTAATATAGATAGTACTATTGCTATACTTGGATAGAGATATTTGTACGTCATACTATTTGATGATAGGTCAGAGAAAATCGATAAAATCCTGTATACTCTTATCTGTTATCGGGCTCATACTCCTGAGGGCTGTGAGGTCTTTGGTTTTTGGGAGTCACTCTACCAGTGCTGCCTCGAGTCTATCTGCAAGTAGTATAGATAGGATGCTTTCTGCTGCAGCGTTATCTCCTATATCTGCCAAGAAGTTCGCATAGTATACGAGGGCATATTGTTTATTTGTTGTGAGCTTCTTGTCTTGATCAAACTGGATGAGATCTTTGTACAGTGATTCGACTTCTTCACGACTCGATATGGCATAGTCTCTATAGAGATTGCCAATTCTCTGAGCTCTAGAAAGCATAGCACTTGTTGCTTCTGTGAGTTCACCTTGAGTCTTTTGCATTTCTGATATTCCCCTATCTATATTAATTTTATATTTTTTATATACAATAAGTGCATCGTCTCTATTGTTGACATCATTGATTGCTATCTGCATAAGGAATAATGCTGAACCAGGAAGTGGATAGATATCGTATGCCCTATTCATATACTCAAGTTTTGCCTGATCCTCAGAGACCCATACTATTCAGAGGGAGTCTACTGCTTTCCTAAGGATAGTAGTATCATTGTATTTACGATACATCAGATAGATACGTTGCAGAGCGAGAGCTCGTATACGAGGTGGATAACTTGAGTCTTTTGAGAGATCAATATATGATTGAGTTCATTCTATTCGATCTAGAGAAAATTTGTTAATCGATATATTAAAATCTGCTATAGCTTTTTCATCGACAGATGTAGATGTTTGTTTGATTTTATTGAGAAGGTCTATAGAACCTGTAAAATCTTGATTCCTTAAAAGCTTGATAGCCTCTGCAAATACAGGATTGGCATCTTGTATGGTAACGAATTTATCTATATGTACTACTACTCCCGATAGTGAATCAGTTGCCAAAATAGTACCAGTAGCTCATGAGGATACAACTACAGTACCTGATAGGCTAACTGGAACTCATTGATTATCGTGATAACGATATATACCAAGTCGAGAGAGGGTGTCTGAAAGAAACGGTGAGTTGGTATAAAATGAATACCCTATTAGTCCAATAAATAAAATCGAAACTATATAAAATCCTAACTTCATAAAAGAAATATAAATATTAAAAATCACCACAACCACCTCCTCATCCACCATCACCACAACCATCACTCGCTCCATCACTACCATCACCATATGTACCCTGATATGTAGCACAAGACATCAGACTGACTCATCGTGATGGAGCTACTGCTTTCACTGCGTTCCACTCTTCCCATGATCGAGTGGGTAGGAATATACTTGTACTCGGATTGACAGCCGTAGTACATCAGTCAAGACTACTGAGATCATATGCTCCCTGTACTTGGTAACCATCAGTGATATTGTTGATAGCCTCTGCTTTGTTTGCGTTGTATACTCCGAGTCATATGAGTCCGAGAGTCAGGAGATTGAGTCCTATTTTGAGAGGAGATTTCATAGTATATGATTATATCAAAATTAGTATATCAGAATACATCACCGAAGCAAGAAAAATATCTTCATATCGAAAAATATATATTGAGTATTTATATTTTTATGTGAGAGTATGAACTAGAGTGAATATGATGCTATATATGATGCGAACTCTGGATACTGTTGGGTAAGTCTGTCTACTATACTCTCTGTATCTGGCTCCTTTTTTGCAACAAAATATGATTGTCTGAGATTGATAGTGAGGGCATCTATGTCTGATTTATTTTTTATGATGAGTGCTAAGAGCTCTTTCGACTTATTGATATTGATATCGGTAGCAGGAGTATCACTGATAGCTGCGAGCCACATGAATGCTACGAGAGATTTGTTTTTTTCTTGACACTTGACGATTCAAGTACTAAAAAATATATTGAAATCAGAATACTCCTCTCAAAGATCGATACCATTTTTCTGAGCGAGATATACGATCGATCAGAGCTTGCTCATATTGCCACATGGACTCATATCTTTGGTTGTTCCAGCTACTTGTGTGTATATTTTTATACTATTGAGTACACTCTCTCAACTCATGGAGTTCGGATAAAATCGGAGACCTATATAGGGAATGAGGAGAGCAAGTTTCTGAGTTGGATGGACACTGTAGGTATACTTGGCGAGGGCAAAAATATCATCTTCCGTAAAAGTACCCGATCCAAAAATAGGTTCACCGAGCTGCATTCCTACGTTAAAAAACGTATCTATCAATACTTCTCCAGCACTCGCACGGATGGCTGGATAGAGTTGCTCGTCGTAGAGCATACTCCTCAGAGAGGTGATGGCTTCTTTTTTTGTAGCCATAGTATCAGTACTCACTGGGGTAGTACGTACGATAGATACGTATGACTGGAGTTTATTTTTTTCCTGTGTATATCTGGTTTGGTCTACTATTTTTGGCGAGTTCGTAGGATCTCATTGGATCTCATTTGTATTTTCTTTTTTTGAATTCGCTACGATAGCCACGGGTGTTGTGCTCGGTTGCATGAGAGCAGTATATATGAGATATGCCAGTCAAAACCCTAGAATTCCTACTGCTGTTATTATCAATATTTTGTTCATATTGTATGATTATATATAATTAGAGACTTACTCCATCACCACCTCCACCACCATCTCCATCTCCAGACCAGGGTGGCGTGACAGGAGGGCAAGCGGTGAGATTCATTCATTGTGATGCGGCGATAGATTTGAACTGGTTCCACTCAGCCCAGGTACGAGTAGGGATATATCGGATTCATGACTGATTTGTCACTGCTACACATCACTCGAGTGTGTCTATCTCCCATGCGGATTCCATCCGCCATCCATCATCGATCGTGTTGATCGCTTCGGCTTTATTAGCATTGTATAGTCCCAGTGATATGAGGCTGAGAGTGAGGAGGTTGAGTCCTATTTTGAGAGGAGATTTCATAATGTGGAATTAGAGATAGGCAGATTATATGATAAACATAATCCAATGCAACAAAATAAAGAGAGATTGCAATAAATATATTTATCGAGGTATACTAAAGAGTTATTATTTTTTTATGATTTTTCGGAGCTCATTGATCTCATCCTGGAGTTCTTGTATTTTCTTATCTTGTTTGTTTTGGTTGGTTGCAATTTCCTTGATTGCTTCGATGATCGGGGCGACGAGATTGCCATATTTGACAGACTTCATCCCTGTTTTTGTATCTGTATGGACAATATCTGGGAATACTCGCTCGACCTCCTGAGCGATGATACCGATATCAGGTGTACCATCTCGGATCCAGTCAAATGTGTATCCAGTGAGTGAGGTGATTTTGTCGAGTGAGTGAGATACTGGTACTATATTTTTTTTGAGACGACGATCAGAATGATAGAGAAATGTATGAGCACGTACAGAATTGAATGAGGATGTGTTATTCGGATCTACATAGTAGCTCGTATCATTCCAGTCATATTCTGTCCAGTTAAATCCATAGTTACGACCAAGATAGTTAAAACGAGATGCCCAACTCGGATCGAGATAATAGTTGCCATCATCGATATCATATGCGTGAGAAAAATCTATACGGTTCGTGCGTGAAATAGAATCAGGATTGAGATAGAATCCCATATTATCCTGATCGTAGAATGAAGATGCCGCTATAGCCTTGTTCCCATAGGTACGAACGAATGATGTATCTGTCATATATACGCCTCATCCATAGGTTTCGTTGTACCAACCTGTGGTTCACCGAGATCTATACCATCAGTTATTGATAACCTCACCGTTGATATCGAGTTTGTATGATGGAGTATTGGTTCCTATTCCTACATTTCCACCTGTATAGGAGATATTTCCTCCACTGTTTTGCCAATTCATATTCCCATATTTAGGTGATCCATCAAGGTTAAATCATATCATAACTTGTCCATACGGGGCAGATAATGAGCCAAATATAGAACCAATGAGGGATTGGAGTGTACTACATTGTCTCGTACCATATGATGAAGGTGTTGGATCAAAACCAGTAACAACACTATTAGCAGTACAGTTACCTATAATACGAGTAAAGTAATCACCAAATACTCCATCAGCCTGACTCGCTGATACTGAGAGAGAGATGAGTGATGTAGAGATAATGGCTCCATAGAGGAAATATCTGAGTTGAGAGGAGAGCATAGAGAGTATATTAGGAGTATTGATAGAGATCATAACACAAATCTCTATACAGTGCAAATATGAGCCGTGATAAAAATATTGTGTATTTCATATTTTTATATGATAATGTGATCTACTCTCGACTGAGTTCGAATCCTACTGGTGAACTCGTACGAATGAGAGGATTATATTCGATAATCACTGGATAGCTTGCGAGTTCTTGTGTTGGAGTAGTGAATTTTTGAATCAAGTTTGGCTGGAATCCACTACACGTAGTAGATGTACACGTTCCGCCACCGACCACTTTGGCATTGCCAAAGGGAATACCACCAAAAATATAATAGCGACGAAGGTAGTTAAAATCATATTTTTGAGCTATAAAAGCATCAGTACAAACTATATCGAGAAGTGATGGACATCTCAGTGGAGTCATACGAGATCCACCTATTGTATTCTCACTCACTATAGATCCATAGATATAGAGTTGATTTTTGAGAATAGTTATATTCCCTACTCATATCTCCATAGTACCATCATAGCTGAGTACACTACCATCAATAATATATGTTCCTACTATGTTTGTGATACTCGGATCGATATACAGATTACCTCCGTTTCCAGCTTCATCTTTTTGTACCACCACTCAAAGTATAGAGTCTGAGTTCGTATAGTACATATCACGAGTGATATAAAGATTGGCTCATCTCACTACGAGAGTGCGTTTGCCCGAGATACCAGATGTGAGTGCTAGGATCACATTTCCTCCAGTCTTCTCTAATTTGTAGATAGAACTCACTCAAGATAGATCGATCTTAGCTCATTTTGCGTCGGTTGTCGAATTATTTGGGATCGTCAAACTATCTATAGTAGATGAAATTGGGGTCAGTGTCATATTACGCGTAGCGAGGGCAATCGATTGTTTCATCTTGTTACGAGTATCTGACCGGGAGAGTCATCCGAATATACTCGTCCCATCAGCGAATTGTCCATCGACGATTGCTCGTATAGTATTGGAGGCTATCGGACCGATGATCTTTATACCTACTTGATTTGCGAGAGACTGGGCTGTACCCCAATATCCTCATATTTTACCGATGATATCACCATTGTAGAGTATATTTTTGCTATCGAGTACATAGGCAATATGTGTCGAGAGTTGAATATTGGAGAGTGTATTGATAGTTATATCCGGCTTCTGGCGAAGCTGAGAGAAAAATGTAACACTACTCGGCGTATTCATGCCAACGAGTGCAGAGAGACTATTAGTAATAGGTGCATAGGTTGTCATACCTCAGATGAGACCAAAGTTGGGAGTATTGGCTCCTGAGAACTCAAGATCTAGATCAAAAGATGGTGGAGTCGCGAGTGCAGATGTCGCCTGAGTGACTGTAATATTGCTCGCCTGCTCAGTTCCCTCAATAAATCAGCCAGTTCTCAGATCTCCAGTAATAGCGGATGTGTAGAGAGGACGATATATTGGACTCGCAAATACCTGTGCGAATATCTTGGCTGGTCCAATCAGAGTATCAGATACTGTCAGATTCGTAGTAAAACTAAATGCGGCAGCTGGATCAGATATTGGCTCAAGAGCAGTATAGCTACTTGCTGTTGGCGTATATACAAATAGAGGAAGTGGATATGATCCGTTCATAGATGTTCTCAGTCAGAGAGGTTGCGGAGCGGTTGTTTGAAGGGCAGTTGTATTATTATCTACATATACCGATGTTATCCCACTTCTGAGGTGTTGATCGAGATACATAGTATTGTTGATACTCATGAGTTGCATATTGACTGTACGATTGATGCCTAATGCTGGGATGATAGCATTGCCAAATTGGTCTCGAATCGTATCTATAAAGTTGCGAGGCATACCATCTGCAACTGCACTCGTCAGGGCTGAGGCATCTTGAATATTGGTAACTGTAGTATTGGGATTGGCATATACATTGTAGTCATAATTTCTTGATCAGTTCCAGCAGTTCCCTGCCTGATCACAAATCTGAGTAACCTGATAGGTATATGTCCTCGCAGCACCTCCATCTCAGGCACGATCTGATCCATCTACGATACTGATATTATGAGATGATGTATGTGTATAGGCAAATGCTGATGGTGCAAATGCAGAGAGTGTACCAGTTGGATTGGCGAAATTCTCAAATACAGATCGAATTGATATCGGTGCTCCTCAGTCATTGTAGGTAAATGTGAATGCTTGTGATGTTATCGCGAGGAGACTCGTCACCGTTGTATTGGTGAATGTATTTGGATCTGGTATCGTAGTATCTACATAGATGATTCATCCGTTTAGATTTGTAGTAATATAGTTTCAGGCACCATCCTCCATACCAGCAGAGAGCTGATATGCTCTATTGGCAGTACCTCTACTCCCATCACAAGTAAATGCAAATAAACTCCCTACATTCCCACACCATATCCAACTACTCCATGCTCATGGAGTAGTAGATCCTGGATTATCCTGATACCTATAGTAGAGATAGTATCTCTTTATGCCTGATCCCCCGTAATCGTTCCCCACGATTGTCACTGGAAAATTAGGATTGTTGGTCCATCCACTGGTAGCGGGAGGTACATATGTGATAGAAGATAGGGTAGGAGCTGTCGCATCCCAATATTGACAGTTCATCCATCCTCCACCATAGTCACCTATGACACGACCTTGTATATAGTATAGAGCATACGGCCATGGACTATCTCCATATGCTGGTCCCCAGACCTCTGCAGATGGTCAAGTAGCATCTGCCTGAGC
>JANNYQ010000052.1:0-3015 GCA_031410215.1 Candidatus Altimarinota bacterium
TCAAAAGTCCCAAAACACATCACATGAGAAAAGTGTTTTTTTAGTGAATTTTTTGAGCGATTTTTCGCATCTGTAGGAGTCTGCTCGGCAGATGACATAAGAGGAGGAGAAGTCAAATAGACAAAAAGTATGTCACTGAACACAAAAGGTGTCCAATTTTTCAAAAAGTTTTGACAAGATATAGTGCAATGAGTAGAGTGTGTCACACAATATCTTGTATATCTATGTGATACGCCATCTCATTTTCATCTCATATATAGTCGACCCATACTATACGGAAACTCTTCAGGTTTCCAAGTAGTTTTTCGGTCGTTTTTTATTTTATAATTTCAATCATGACATTCGGAAAAATTCTCATATGAACAAGTATATGTTTTTTAATCATATTTTATGGTAGCTTATATCTTAATTTCATCGATGAATATACTGCAATGTTTTTAATTCCAGTATTATGATTCGCAACAGTAGCAATACCAGTATGAATTACATTAGAAATATACACTTACTTTCTCAATAAGAAATAAAAATAAAAATTTTCACTTTATACTTTTCACTTTTAACTCTCAATATATGGCTCTCTCGACTATTCGCCGCCGCAATGGTGAACTCGCTGATTTCAATCGTACTCGTATCGAAGAGGCTATTCTCGCCGCAGCTACTGCTGTCAATGAGATGGACAAGTCATTTGTCCCAGTGGTGACAGATTTTATCGTGAAGGATCTCGACCATGTCTATGGTGAGGTATTCACCAACCGTATCCCATCAGTCGAGGATGTCCAGGATATCGTCGAACGCAATCTGATGAAATTCAACAAGTTCGAGGTTGCCAAGCAATATATCATCTATCGAGCAACCCGCCAAGATGAGCGAGTTGAGGCACACGAGAAACTCGTGAAAAAATTCGAGAAGAACGGATTCAAGGTCACAAAAACCAATGGAACAAAGGAAGAATTCGACTTCGAGAAGATCGAGAAGATGTTCAAGATGGCAGTAAAAGGATATGACAAGGAGTGCAGTTTCGACGACCTGATGGAAGCATTCAAAAAAAATATCGTCGAAGATATGAAGACCTCAGATATCGCGAAGCTCCTCGTGAAGACTTGTATCGATCTTGTGTCAGTTGAGAATATCCACTGGGAGCATGTAGCAGGTCGGCTCGCCCTATTTGATCTGTACAAAAAAGCTGGGAAAAATCGTGGAATCTCACAAAAGGAGATCTACACAGGTGATTCGTATGTTGCGTTTTTCGAGAAATATATCGAAGAAGGACTCTACTACAAGGACTTCATGAACTACTATAGTACAGATGATATCCGCAAGGCAGGAGAGCTCCTCGCCAAAAAAGGGAAGATCACCGATATGGGCTATGGATATACAACAGTCCTCTCACTGGCAAAGAGGTATCTCCTCAATCCGAACAAATTCGTCCGTGAACTCCCACAAGAGCTCTATATGTCAGTGGCTCTGTTCTATGCTATTCCTGAGAAGGCTGAGAATCGTCTCGCATTCGCATTCCAGGTGTATGAGTATTGTAGTGAGCAGAAGATCTCCCTTGCCACTCCAGCACTCATCAATCCTCGTACCAACTGGCACCAGCTGACAAGTTGCTTCAAGCTCAATCTCGGAGATGATCTCCGATCGATCTATCACGGGATCGAGGACATCGCTCAGATCTCCAAATACGGAGGAGGAGTCGGAGTCTATCTCGGACATATCCGGGCTCAGGGTGCAGCGATCCGTGGGATCAAAGGTGCAGCAGGAGGTGTCAATCCATGGGTCAAGGTCATCAACGATACGGCAGTAGCCGTCAATCAGCTCGGAGCTCGTCTCGGTGCGGTCTCTGTCACTCTCGATATCTGGCATCGTGATATCTATGACTTCCTCGAGCTCCAGACAGAGTCTGGTGATATCCGAGCCAAGGCATTCGATGTGTTTCCTGCGGTCTCTATTCCAGACTTGTTCATGAAGAGAGTCGAAGAGGATGGTAACTGGTCACTGTTCGATCCATACGAGGTGAGCAAAAAATACGGCAAATGTCTCGAAGACCAATTCGAAACAGAGTTTGAGGAGTTCTATGCTATCCTCGAGGCAGATGATACTCTGGATATGAAAAAAACGATCAAAGCAAAAGATCTCTTTAAGACTTTTCTCAAAACTACGGTCGAAACTGGTATGCCATATGTGTTCTACCGTGATACGGTGAATCGTCTCAATCCTAACAAACACGCATGAAAGATCTACTCGACTCAGCTATGTACGGAGATCTGTCAGAACTCATCTCCAGCGTCATTCATCGAAGAGGTCATCGAAGATGGCAAGATCGTCATACGCTACGAGCCAGGTGAGGTCGTGACGTGTAACATCTCATCGATCAATGTAGCAAAAGTCTACGAAGAAAAAGATATCGAGACAGCACTCGCTGTCCTCTCTCGTATACTCGACAATATCATATCTCTATCGAAGTTCCCAATCAAGGCGGCGGAGATGACAGCAGGGAAGTATCGAGCCATCGGTATCGGATACCTCGGACTCGCTGAGTATCTCGCCACTCGCTCTATGGCGTACGACTCTCTCGAGGCTCGAGAGCATGTCGATGCACTATTTGAAAAATATACCTACTACACCTACAAGGCATCGATCGATATCGCCCGTGAGCGTGGAGCGTATCCACTATTTCCTGGATCTGAGCACTCGAAGGGGATCATCCTCGGCAAAGATGCAGCTATGCTGACCTCTGAGACCAAGAACGCTCATCTCGACTGGACAGCTCTCCTCGCGGATATGCAGGCGACTGGTTGTAGATTCGGATATCACTCTGCTCCAGCACCGAACACATCTACCGCAGGTATCGTCGGGACGACAGCAGCACTACTGCCAATCTATAAGAAATACTTCGTCGAAACCAATCTCGCATCACCGACGATCCGTATAGCTCCGAAGCTCTCTGCTGAGAACTTCTGGTTCTACAAGGAGTATGTGACTATGGATATGAACGATGTCATCGATATGATCTCG
>JANNYQ010000053.1:0-13374 GCA_031410215.1 Candidatus Altimarinota bacterium
GAATTTGCTAAAAAAGAAAAACAACTCTGACTCAAATAGCTCTCAATATCCCAATCGTATCTACTCATAATTCTAAATACTAAGCCACCTTCTCCATGACTAAGCCAAAAAAGCAAGCTCACGATGACTCACAAATAGAAGAAATCGTGAGCTTGCTTTTTTGGCTTAGTCATGGAGAAGGTGGCTTAGTATTTAGAATTATGAGTAGATACGATTGGGATATTGAGAGCTATTTGAGTCAGAGTTGTTTTTCTTTTTTAGCAAATTCTGTTCTCAATATGTATGCTTCATTACTATTTGGGTCAAGATCTTTGAGTTTTTGATTCTTTTCTCCAGTGAGTAGTGCGATATGGAGTCCGCGTAGCAAATCCCGAAATGATCGCTCGATGAGCTCAGGATTGGCATCTATATGGTCAGATTCAAGATGGAGATCAATGATACGGAGCATCTCGATATCATCCGTCTCGAGTGTGCACAGGAGGGTACGAGAGAGGAGAATTGTACCAGATTCATTTGTCAAATCGGCTACAGTATACACAAAATTAGCAGAAAACAAGTCCAAAAATTGATATCGATAAATATATCCGGCAATCATATCTGCAAGGGAAGGGGAGTACTTTTGAGAATTATCTTTTCATATGTTGTTTTCATCCGTATTTTTTTTCTCTTCAGCTATTTTTTTCACCTGCTCTCAGGTTCGCTGTTTTTGTCCGACTTCTCGTTTGATTTTTTTGTATTCACTATAGAGTATATCCATACTCACTCCGAGCTCACGCGATATTTCCTGCAGATAAAAATCAACCTCAAGTTGACTCGATAATCTCACGATGATCTCGAGGCATTTTTCGATGAGTTTTTTTCGGCCGATGAGAGTCGCCATATCATATTCACGCCCTCATTCTTGAAGATAAAAATCAATAACCGAAAGGGAACTCGACCTGAGTGAGAGAAAATCCCCACCACTTTTGAGATATTCATCAGGATCTTTGCCGTTTGGGATATGTATGATTCTAATTTCTATGTCTTCATTGAGGAGATTTTCGATCGATGAGAATGTTGCCTTGACCCCAGCATTATCTGAGTCTAGAGCGATATATACCGTTTTTGCGAATCTACGCAATAATCTAATATGCTCTTTAGTCAAGGCAGTTCCACTGATTCAGACAGCATTGTCGATGGCAGCTTGATGAAGAGCAATCGTATCCATCTGTCACTCGACAATGAATACCTCCCCAGTCTTCGATATTGCCTGTTTCGCGAGATGGAGACCATAGAGGATCGAGCTCTTGTCAAATATATGCGAAGCTGGAGAATTGAGATATTTGGGCAGTGCATCCGTGAGGACACGAGCCGTGAATCCCACTGTATGTCCCATCGTATTGGCGATCGGGAAGGTGATACGACCATAAAACTTGTCCCGAGACTCCGAGACGAAGAGTCCAGACTCGATGATAAAATCACTTGAAAATCCAGAGTTCTTGAGTGCAAAAATAAGGTCACGAGGAGATCCAGAGTATCCAAGTTGGAACTTGCGAATCGTCTCGAGTGAGATCTGACGATCCGTGAGATAGGTAAGTGATCAGCTATTCTCTGGGAGAAATAATGCCTGATGATACCACTCTGTTGCCTCCTTGTAGAGCCTATAGAGATCCTTGCCTCGCTCAGATTGCTCAGCACTATATTGTGTTTGCATCTCGATTCCAGCCTCTTTTGCGAGTATTTGGATCGCCTCTCGGAAGTCGATCTTCTCGATCTCCATGAGAAAGTTGATCGGTCATCCTCACTTGCCACACGAGAAGCAATGAGCAATGTTTTTGGTCGGAGATATGACAAATGATGGACTCTTCTCATTGTGAAAAGGACAGAGTCACTTGTAATTAACACCTGCCTTCTTGGTAGATACATACCGATTGACGATATCGAGTATCTGGATACGAGATTCGATGTCTTGAGCAATTGCCATTGGGTTTATTTTTTGATGACGAATTCTATTTGATCGACATTCCCCGATACCGATCGATTCCAAAATGGATATGAGCTGATATCAACTTCTTTAACATGTCCAGTATTAAGGAGTCGAGTGATCGCATCAGTTTTTGTGAGTCAGGCGATTGTGACCTTGAGGTAGTGTGTGAGTTGGTTTTTGGGATCTTCGAAGTCATGAGCAATACTCGTATTCATCTCCATAGTTGCCTTGATCGACTGATCATCTGGTGAACGAGCTATGACAGAGCTCACACGGAGTGTATCGGCATGAACTGCCACCTCATGATCCGTACCCGAGAGCAGCCCATCGCGGAATATGCTGGTAAGATAGTCAATCGTTGCTTTGTGATCATATACGAGTGCTTTGACGAGTACGTTCCCTCGCATCTCGATCTCCTCAGCGAATTCTCAGTATTTTTGTCCTGAGACTATCTCATAAGTCTCACCAGTAAATGATACAACATCTCCACTGAAGAGTGCATAATCATCTCCTGATGCAATTTTTTTGTCATCAAGATTTTTTTGGAGAGTATTACGAGCCACTCTATGGAGTTGCTCCCTGAGAAGTCCAGTTAGTTTCTTCACTTCAGTCTCTGTAACTATATGGATACGTGGTGCCTCTCCACCTGCAAATGCTGTTTTCGATTTTGCATAGATCTTATCTCGATTGAATTTGAGTCCAGGGATTGTGAGATCGACTCCTGATGCAATGTTTCACTTTTGTCAGATTGTCCCGCCTGCCTCATCACGTACATCAGCAACGATGTCTACATCGATAGTTCACATCTCGGTGATACCGTTGAGTGACTTGGCTGGTGGTACATTGACCCAGTTGACAGATCGGAATACGATACCATCTAGTGTAACAAATCGAGTCTGAGGCTTGAGTGCCTGGGCAGTCGTAGTCTCATTGTATATAGTGATAGTTCCACGAGCATTGGTAGTCGAGTTCGGATCGACTGTCTCGATCTGGAAACGCATCGTATAGGTAGTAGGGATATCCACCTGCCTGAGTGAGAGCGTATTGCGAGTTGCCAATAAGGAACCAGAGAGTCACTGTGCATATATGATATTGGCGGATGTAGGACGGATAGAGATCTGTGGAGTGATTGTGATAATCGTCTTGGATACAGCAAAATGAAAAATAAATAAAAGCAGCGTCATCGACATGATGAGTCCGATGGTAATCAAGATAAAATGAGATCCATTTTTTTTCATATGGATAATTTTTTTCTTCGCATCTGTCTTCTCGAATACGAGGAAGTAAAGATATTGTACTCATCGTCTCATCTCATACCAGAGGTACTCGAGCATAGTCATATTATGAGTAGCGATATCCTGGGCCCCATATTGCCGGTCGAACTCAGCATGTGCACCTGCCATCTCCATCTGGATACCAAGGGAAGTCGCGATCAGTGCCGATGAAGTATCAGCAAGTATGAGGCGATATATATCACTCGGGAGGCGTCGAGTCAGCACCAGAAAAAAGTCTCGAGAGAGTGAGAAGCTGGCCTCTGAGAGATCAATCATCAGGAATCCTGGATTAGATCGATATTCTCGAGAGATTTCTTTGAGTGCTGTCATCTGTGACATATCGCTCGTGATGTGGAGAGTGTTGTTATTCATATTGATAGAGTATATAACGCATAATACGAACTAGGGGATCTCGGCGTGTAAGGAGGAGTTCACTTGCCATGAGCGAAAGTCATGATACAACAGCCTGATCATGAGCGATTGCTGGAGTGGTATGCTCATGAAGCCTCTCTATGGAGAGAGTATAGCCGATATTCTCTTGATAGAGACGACTGAATATATCACGAATAATACGATTCTCAAATATATTGCCGTGTAGAATGAGTGAGTCAAATCTCACATCGATACGCTCTGTCTGGAGATAAGCTCGTATGGTATCAGAGATGTACGAGAGGAACTCAGTGATAGAATCATATGAATCTCAGACGATACACTCAGAGGGTGTACATATGATATTCTCGATCTGGAGAGACGAAGCATATGGATGACTCTGACTGAGCATCTCTATGAGTATCTCTACTCCATATGGGAATGTTTCGAATGCGAGGATCTCATTATCTTCGAGTATCGTCACGGTAGTGTGTCCATATCCGATATCTATGAGACAGTTCGTGGAGAGAGTCGGATATGATTTCTCTATCAACTTGGGAAGGATAAGTGGTGCAGGAATGAGCGATATCGGTCGTTTGCCGAGATGTGAAACGATAGAACGAATCATATTGAACTCGCTAGACGGGACGAACACATTGAGTACCGTGAGTCTGACTCGTCAACCAGCAAACCCAATCGGACTCGTTACCTTGCGTCCATCGACTGATATTGATATGATTGTTGAAGATACGATCTTGAGATCATCTCACTGTATACCATATTGTTTTCTGCTTTTTTTATGAGCTCTAGTATAGGACTCTTTTTCTATTCTCGATATCATATCATCGATCTCATGCATAGTCAGGAGTGACATCGGATCAGATCTTGTATACTGCGTAGCGATAATATCTGAGACAAACGCCCGAGATGGAAAACTCATGATAATATCCTCAGGGAGACTATCGTGAGTCTGTCCAGCCTGGATGATCGCTTGCTCAATATTGTCCGCGATCCCACCGATATCCGCTATCATACCATCGATCCAGTTTTTGCGACTCTGTCTCACGCTCGAGAATCCAGTACTCTCGAGGACTCCACTTGTCACATCATATATACCAACCTTGACACGATAGAGTCCTAGATCGATCGCAATGAACCGATGATAGTCATGGATATGAGAGAGGCGGAACGACATGGAAAAATAGAGGCCAAAAATATAGGCTCAATACTACAGAAATACGTGAGAAAATCAACTATTTGCAAAAATATAAAAAATGTGACATACTGTCTCTATCTATGAAGTATTCTACCCTTATCGCATCACGTCGCAATAGTTTTTTTTCTATCATTACTTGGGTAGTGTTATCGCTATCCATAACCATACTCTATCACTATATCGTAGCTACTCCAGACTGGAATCCTGCAGATCTCAGTCTCATCGATACCATATACTCGATTGCGCATATACTCACAGTTGTTGCGATCATCGTGCATATAGTGAGTTTCATATTTCGGGAGTTCGAGCATTCTTTTTTTGCTGATGGACCTGTGATCCGTAGATTTCTCCCACTGATAGAGGTTATCACTGTCGGCCTCATCTGGATAGGCGGTATATTCTCGATTCTCGATGGTCTCCATATCAATACAGCAAGTATCCTTACTGGTACGGGGATCGCTGGAGTACTCCTCGCGATCGCGAGTCGAGATATCATTACTAATCTCTTCGGGTCCATCTCTATATTATTATCGCGAACATTCGATATAGGAGAAATCATACGAGTACAGCTGAAGTCGAATGTAGCATATGAGTGACTCGTCGAGGAGATCACACTCAATTATACCAAGATGACGAAACTCACAGGAGAGGTAGTATTTATCCCGAATCGACTCATCTATACTGAGACTCTCGAGAATATATCTCGTCGCAGATTCTACGACTATACTTATCGTGTACCATTCAAAAAGCAGTCAAATGTAGCTGATATAAAAACTCGAATGCGAATCATAGAAGGGAAAATTGCGAGCTACAATCCGATCGAGGTCCTGTATGATACAGAGATACCGAACGCGGTCGATCTCGTGTATAAGATAACTATCATGCTTCCAGAAGAAAATGAGAAGTTCGACGACGACATGAGACACTTCCTCATGGAACATATATTTATCGAAGTAGCCAAGGATCATAGCGAAGTCTCCAAGATATAAATTGTATCATTTGCAAAAATAAAAATCCCCCTATAATCATAGGGATTTTTATTAACCCAGAACTCTCAGTTCTTTTTTATGTCTAATCTTGTATTCATACTCTCATCGCTGGTAATCACCGCCATACTGACACTCATCCTGATGCCATATAGTATCAGACTTTTTATCCGCCTCGGTCTCGGCAAAAATATCAGGGCAGAATGACTCATCGGGCAGGCAATAGAATTTGCGGCACTCCATGCTGGCAAAAAGGGAACCCCAACGATGTGAGGTGTCATAATCATATCTATCGTCCTACTGATAGTCGTAGTATCAGTACTCATACAATACTTTGGCAATAGTCTCTCAGAAATCATAGGAGTTAGTTTCCGATATAGTCTTTGGAACAGACGAGAGACATACCTCGTCATATTCACGCTCGTGAGTGTCGGACTCATCGGGATGATCGATGACTATATGAATATACGAGGAATATGACGTACCAAGTGACTCCCTGCAAAAGTGAAAATGTTCCTCTTGATTATATTTGCACTCGCTGGAGCCTATTGGTTCTCGAGCAAGCTCGGATATACAGGGGTACATCTCCCATTCTATGGAGAGATTGAGATCTGATACCTCTATATTCCACTCTTTGTGCTCATCGTCGTAGCAACTGCTAATTCAGTCAATATCACTGATGGTCTCGATGGACTCGCCTGAGGACTTCTCCTATTCCAGTTCCTCGCATATGGAGCGATCACATATATGCAGGGGATGTTCATTCTTTCTGCATTTTGCCTCATCGTCGTCGGAGTGCTCGTCGGATTCCTCTGGTTCAATATTCATCCTGCGAGCATATTCATGGGCGATACAGGGTCACTCGCACTCGGTGCGACGCTCGCCGTGATCGCTATGATGACAGATACGCTCCTAGCGTTCATCGTGATGAGTGCGATATTCATCGCAGAGACACTCTCTGTTATCATCCAGATGACGAGCAAGAGACTCCGAGGTGGCAAAAAAGTATGGCGAATAGCTCCTTATCATCATCATCTCGAGGCAATCGGATGGGAAGAAGAGACTATAGTGATGCGACTCTGGCTCGTCGGTATGCTATGTGCAATTGCAGGAGCAATCCTGGCACTAATCGGACAAATATAGAGAATATAGCAGAAAATAGAGGATAATCATAGACTTCCCATATTGTATCATTTATGTGTTCAGTGATGTATCAAGGTTTCCGCATCACAGAGCCATCTCAGCATCCAGACAGGGCTACTGAAAACCGGGGGTTTTCCCTGTACTAGACAGAAAAATCCGACTATTGACAAGATATATTGTCGATAAAATACGAAAAAAAAATTGCATTTCTTTTTCGTCTGTCTATAATTGCACTCGTTCCACTATTCTTAATTTTTTCTCACTATGAAAAAGCAGGACTTTATAAAGGCTGTTGCCGCTAAGGCTGGTCTCTCTCAGGATGCAGTAACGAAAGCTCTCACGGCTCAGATCGAAGTAATTACTAAGTCACTTAAAAAAGGTGAGGAGGTAAACGTCACAGGTTTCGGTGCATGGAAAATCTCTAACCGTGCAGCTCGTAATGGTGTAAATCCAAAAACTGGTGCAAAAATCCAGATTGCTGCTATGAAGACTCCAGTATTTAGAGCTGGAAAAACCCTCAAAGAAGCAGTTCGCTAGTCGACTCCTGTCAAAAAAAGCAAAATACCTTCTCGAATTATCGGAAAGGTATTTTTTTGTTAGTATTTTTGCTTTTTTGATAAGATCAGTATATAGTAAGTACATAATTTGATAAACGTATCTTCGATGTCAATCACCGATATCAGTCATCTCACCTATGAAGAGGCTATGAACAAGCTCACTCCTATGCTCTCTGATCCCGATAATATATCGTGTCAGATTGATTTTGATGCTGATCATGGTAATTCGAAGATTATTCGTGATTTTATTGGTCAAATTTTTGATCTCCATATGATCGAACATCCATGGAAAGGGAGATTCATACTCATAACTGATGAACTCGTTAATAACGCTATTGAACATGGGAGCAGCATAGGCGATATTGATAGCTGTATCATTGAAACATGCAAGGGTATCGATGGGGAGTTCTCGATCACTCTCGAGGTGCACGATACAGGTACTGGCAAAGATGCCAAGGATGCAACACATATGGAATCTATACGAGATGATCGACTCGAAGATCATGCTAATGCTGATGGGATCTATATGGAAAAGCGGGGTAGGGGACTCTTCCATATCACGGAGAAACTCGTAGATAAGCTCTCATTCTCAAAGAGTCCTCGTGGATGACTTGCTGTAAAGATCGAGAAGAGCATACCGAAAACCGTGAATACATAGTAATTCACGGTTTTTATATTTGTATTTAGAGAGAAATATTTATAATACAAGTATGATACCATTCGATCGCATATATAGTTGGCTTTTTAAGTCATTCAACATCTCAGGCGAGACAGTGCTTGTCGAAAGACTAATAGCGGATGGATACAAACGACTTTTGATCATCAAAAGATCATGGGTATTTGCATTGTTCACTCTCTGGTTACCAATATCTATTCTAATTCTTTCAGGGATTAGTATTTTCATTGCGTATACTAGTATTGATATAACATCCATAAAATATACCCTCATAATAGGGAATCTGATAATGTCAATAATTCTCATTATATCATCGATGAATTATGTTAGATATTTCAGATCAATCCATCATGAGACGGAAATAGTCACAGATATGCACGTGGTACGTGATGAGCTCGAACTTGGAGATACATATTTCGTGAGTTTTTTCAACTGGTCGATAACGAATCAGTGGATACTCATAGTCATTATAATAATAGAATTAATTCTTATATTAACCTATGGTGACCAAATTGGGGAATATTTTTGGGTACTGGCCACTGATACATTCGTAGTATTAATAGAGATATGATTTCTCAGACAATTTCGCAAACGAATGATGGATTTAGAAATGGATTACAATATCATCGTAGAGGGGAAGATATTTTTTGTGAATCAATCAGGATTATTATCTACGATTCAGACAATCGATTGAAACAAGATAAAAACAGTTCAATCTATATTTCCATCGAAGATTGCGAGTTTTTTTAATTATGGAACTATCAATATCCTTACAGAGGGAGATGCGACTAATATTGGAACGATGAGTATGTACTATGTGACTGATCCAGATAGGATAGTTACCTATATTCAGACCCTTATTGATGCAAGAATAAATCGGGTAGTGCCTGTGATTGATGAGAATCTGCCTGATTCTCAAAAACCTGCACCCATACTAATGGTGCCAGCCACACAAAAAGATGGGAGCAGTAGGCATACCGTTGATACAAGAGAGCAAGTACGCGATATACTGAGATAATAATCAAGCTACACTACCCATTCTCCATTTTCATATACTTTTTGCTCTCCGATATAGACTCACTCTGTCGCGATGAAGACATCAATATGAAATCTCTGAATCATGGTTTTTGGAAGTTTTTTACCATAAATACCATGTTTCTTACCGAGAGAGAGATGGATTCCTATTTTTCTCTCATAAAAGTTGATATCTGACAGGGGAGTGGTAGTCGTGATAGCTCTATTGAGGCCCATACCGAGCTCGCGTACAATCACTTCTCACTCATACTGGACGATCCAGTTGTATAACTTAGCAAAAGGAGCAGGGAAGTCTTCACTCGCAAGTACACGTCCATTTTCGATAACAAGCTCGAACGAAGTACAGTGATCCACAGAGAAATCTTCTCTCGGATACGCCTCGATGAGACATCGACCATTCAGAGAGTCAAGTTCAACAGATTCTGTGAATACTTCACCCAGTGGAAATGTTCCCCCTTTATTCACTGTAGTAGTATAGTCTCCTGTGTTACCGCGAATATTCTCAAGAGTTCCGAAAGTGAGGAATTCTCCGTTCACAGATTGTATTCTCGTATTTCATAACACTTCATTATTTTTCTTGATCAGTCTTCGGATCGCTCACTCCTGTCGTACATACTCATCTGTCTGATACAAGAGAGAGGCTGTGAAGGTATCGAATTCTGATTCAGGAATATAAGCAAGATGATTGAACTCGACGACATGGATACCAAGATGGAACAATTCGAGCCTGATACGAAAAGTCGAAAGTCGGAAGTTGGTTGACTGCACAAGGATGACGATAGATCAAGCAGGAAGCGATATAAGTGCGTTTTTTATATCCTCAATCTGTGGATCTACTTTTAGCTCATCGGTCTCTGTTTTCATCACGATGTGATGATCGAGTCCAACTCGTTTGTTTTCATCGATATTATGTGCTGTGATAATTCGATTCTGTTCATTCAGATGAGGATTATCAGGATTGATGAGTCCGCCACGATAGAGTGGTTGTGGTGGATTTTTGAACTCACGAATGATAATCATCTCAGAATCTCCATCACTGCAAGACACAAAGCAATCTATGCTTTGTTTTTTGAATCCTTGCAATACTGATAGCCATGCATCCGAAAGAATCTGTGCCAATGGCGACTCAGTATCATACAGGAGATAAACGGACTGATCCGTATATTCCATATTTTTTGTGAGAATATCGCGACATGATTGTTCGAGTTGGATTGTATTTATCATATGATGAGTGTACTCAAAGTTGGAAAAAGGCAAGAATAAGATATGAGAATTATTCTCATATCTTGATAGCTTATTTGGAAAGAAGCTATCAAAAAGTAACTGAAAATTTTTTCATCCGAGTAATGCAATGCCTCAAAAAAAATATATAAAATTCGCTCATAGCAAGGTTTTTGTTATTTTTATGAGATAAGTATCGTTGAGATACAATACTAATATCAATCTATTTCTTATATGAGATTTTTTGTCATCCTGACAAAGGAAAAATCCAATGATCCCACAAACTCAGATTTTTAGCATCTTAGTATTATGAGAAATAGAAATTCTTGCTTTCTATATAAAAACCATATAATTACTTCACATAAGTTACATTATGTGAAGTAAAAGAAGTAATTATATGATTATGGTTTATTATATAAGATTCCCTGCCCATCCAGCTGATGCTACTTTGTATTTAACAAGCTGACTAAGCTGATCTGATCGACATGTAGTACACTTGTACTCTGATGCCCCATATCCTGCCGTTACATTATAGCTGAATTCTGTTATGGTTGGTTGTCTTGTCCCTCAATCCGTATCAACCTTCCATGTACAACATGTTTTTGGATAATCTCCCATATTTCTTTTATTTATAATTCAATACATAATTTATATTCAAAATTTATTTTTAGTCAATTCTATCCTATGAACATCATCACAGTATTCGACAACTTCCTCATTTATCTACGTCTACACAAGGGTCGCTCGCCAAAGACACTCGAACAATATGCATTCCATATATGGAGACTGATCCGCTGGCTCGAACCACGCTCTGCGAAACAACTCCCTGAATGATTAAATCATTTTTTCTTCTTACCGAACAAGTCTGAACTCAGTACAGAGAAGCGATCGATCATACGAGATCTCGTTATCCTCTTCCCTATCGAGATAGAATCAGTAAAAAAAGAAGATATCGATGCCTGGCGACTGGAGCTCTCTGACTCAGGCTTGACAGCAAAAACTGTGAACGCTCATATCATCACGATCAGGTCTTGGCTCAAATATATGAAGAAAGAACAAATAGGCTGTCTCGATCCAACCACTCTTGATCTTTTGCGGGTTCAGGATCGAGAGGTAACATTCCTCACGGGAGAAGAGATCGAGAGGTACTTCGCTGCGATTCCGAGAGAGTCCATCCAGTGAAAACGAGACTACGCAATATCTGAGTGCATCTACTCGACAGGATTACGTATATCTGAACTCACAGCATTGGGTAGAGCTGATGTGAACTTTGAGACGCTCGAATTCGCTGTACGAGGAAAGTGAGGCAAACTCCGGGTCGTCTATCTTACTCCTACCGCCCGAGACGCCATACAGGCCTATCTCGAGACTCGTAGTGACCACTTCACTCCACTATTTATCCGCCACAACTACAGTGAATCCGACATCAACTCTTCCTTGCTGTCTGGTGAAGTGATCCGCCTATCTCGATTCTTCATTACCAATATGGTAAAATGATACTGACTCAAAGCGGGTATCCTCAAAAATATGCATGCACACACGCTCAGGCATTCTTTTGCAACAACACTATTGACAAATGGTGCTGATATTCGTATAATACAAGAACTTTTGGGTCATGCTTCTATAACAACAACACAGATTTACACTCATGTGACTAATCCAAAACTGAAGGAGGCTCATCAGAAATATCATAAATAAGTTTTATGGAAAAGATTTGACAATGAATGCATCACGAGGTGTTTGATATTGGCGATGGCCTAGTTCTGAAGAAACAAACTCCAGAAAATCAAATATCATGAAATAATGCCAGAAAATCACTACAGTTTTTTTGAGATAATTTCAGAGACTTTATACCGATTTATACAGAAATAAAAGTATGAACACATAGTACATATGAGGTACTTCAGAGTAAAATAGAATGAATAACCCTCTGAGAGTATCTCCAAAATGGAGATATTGATATATGAGTGATAAATGCACTAACTATATTTATAAGAAGAGCTATCCGTATAGCAGAAAAAAATAAAGCAGTTTTTGATATAATATGAGAACCCTATAATAATAACTATGAAAGAACATCTATATTTTCAACAACAAATTTTTTGGTACAAGAACATAATAAGCAACAACCTATATGTTTTGTTGATGTGATTGGTTCATCTCGTTGTATACAAGCAAGAGAAATAGAGAGTATTCTCACATACTATATTTCGGAGAAGCGAAGAAAATATGTAGCAAAAACCATGGAAAAATATAAGTGAATATTGTGAGAAATAACTAATATTTCGGCCAAGCTAACTACATGAAAAGTTGCTGCGAGTGATCAATTATTACCTATATAAAATAATATTTCTGATATGACAAAATCCATTTATATCCCTCAATCTGAGCAATATATTGATCATGATATGCATAATCCATTCGCCAAAATATTGTGTAGTAGTCGTACTCTTGTTGAAACTCTCTGCGGTGGAGTATGTGGCAATTGCAGAAAAGATCGAGATGCATTTCTCGAAAATGAAGTCCAGAGACAGTTAGCAATAGAAAGAAATAATCCAAAATACTGACCAGGAGCAGATCAGGAAACATTACCTGATATCGTAGAATTGGAGCAATTTATCAGGATAAAAATCACTGCCAAAATACGACAAATAGAAAAAAAGAAAATAGAGGCAGTAGGCCTAATAATCCATACTAACGAACGAATGAAAGTGTTGGAAAAGTTGCGAAGGCTAGAAGTACTAGGTCTAACTCTAGATGCATCAGCAACTCTACAATAAAAAACAGGAAATTTCCTGTTTTTTATTTTTATTTCACCTCCTCCACTCAAATCCTCTCTAGCACTCCCGCCTTCTCACTATCCGTGAACCGCCTCCATTGCCCCTCTTCGAGATCTCCGAGCATGATATTCTCGACTCGAATTCGTTTGAG
>JANNYQ010000054.1:0-21844 GCA_031410215.1 Candidatus Altimarinota bacterium
CAATGTGAAGTTAGCAGATAATTTGAATGGTAAAAGAGAAACTAATACCATCCCCCAGTAGTTCAGCGCCTCCCGACTCGCGAGAGCATCACTGTTATGAGGATCCATATAGCGGAGATAGTACCAGCATGATCCACCCCACTGTGGCATCGTATTAGTTTCTCTTTTACCATTCAAATTATCTGCTAACTTCACATTGACCCAATCTGGTACCGTCCCGAGTGGTGACTGCCCGTCCCCTGCTGGCTCGTACTTCTCGACTTCTGGGAGTGTGAGTGGTAGACGCGAGTCTATGATGAGCTTGCCAGTGATACCGTCATACACTCTAGAGAACGACTTCGCACCGATAATCAATTTTGCACATCACTCTTCACAAGTGCAGTTCTTGCATCGCTTTTCTGTTCCCTTTTTATCGTAGATGTATGCGATACTCGGATCTGTTGCCTCCGACATATCTGTGATGCGAGGCAGTGTAGCGAAGTCATCATTCGATATATGAATGAGCGGGATCGGTTCCCCCCAATATCTCTGACGAGAAAATAACCAATCACGGAGTTTATAATTCACTTTTTTATGACCGAATCCTTGGGTTTCAGCTTTTTCAGAGAAGACTCGGCGAGCTTCTGCAGAAGTGAGACCATCAAATTCAGAAGAATTAACCAAATATCCATCATCCACTTGTGGTCGCATACCATTCAAGAAAATATTCCATGCAAATGCATGATTTTCCCAAGAAATAAGAGAAGCAATTTCCTCTTTTTTATACCATTGCATCTCGTGTTTTCCCTCTTCAATTTCAGAAGCAATACGATTCTCAGTTTTCAATCTGACATGAAAAAATCTTCCAGAACAATCTTGATTCTTTGATTTTGTAAATCGATACCCGAGAGAGCCAATAAATGAACCCGGTACATCAGAAACAATCTCAAAATCTGTATAACCCGTTTCTTCTGTAATTTCTTTTTTGAGAGCTTCAATTTCTGTCTCACCTTCTTCGATACCACCTCCTACAAAGTGATAGCACGATGGATTTGATTCATGAAGGAGCAGAAATTCTCATTTTTCATTCTCAAGAATTATATCTACCACCTCTCGATAGAGGGTATCAGCATCTTTTCGAGCAATATTTTCTCATGCAAATATCAACTTAGAACGAATACTTTGTCTAATTTTGAGCTCATACTTCTTCGCAAATTCAAAATCCCTCTCATCATGAGCTGGAACCGCCATCACGGCACCAGTTCCATAACTTCCAAGGACATAATCAGCTATCCAGAGTGGGACAGACTCTCAATTAAAAGGATTCACGATATACGATCCTGTGAACACTCCTGTTTTTTCTTTGCCTTCGTTGGTACGATCAAGATCTGACTGTCAGCGAGCTCGCTCGATATACTTCTCACACACTACTCACTCACTCTCGGTGATGAAGTCCTGCACCTGTGGATGATCTGGAGCGAGAACCGCATAAGTCATACCATAGACGGTGTCGACACGAGTCGTATAGACAGAGATCGATTTTGTAGTATCGTCAGATTTTTGCATGCGAAATTCGCACCCCTCTGATCGTCCTATCCAGTTCCGCTGCATCTCCTTGATCCCCTCTGGCCAGTCGAGTTCAACGAGATCAGATAGGAGACGATCTGCGTAATCAGTAATCCGTAGCACCCATTGTCGGATCGGTCGGCGCTCGACGCGAGTCCCACAGCGATCACAGGTATTGAGGGCCGTCACCTCTTCGTTCGCAAGGCCAGTCTTGCAGCTCGGACAATAGTTGATCGGGAGATCTTGCTCATAGGCGAGTCATCGCTTGAAGAGCTCGAGAAATATCCACTGTGTCCATCGGTAGTACTCAGGATCGGTCGTATCAACCATACGATCCCAGTCGTATGAGAATCCGAGTGACTGGAGCTGCTCAGTAAATACTGCGATATTCTCGGCTGTTGTGATCTGAGGATGCGTCCCTGTCTTGATCGCATAGTTCTCAGCAGGCAGACCAAAAGCGTCAAATCCCATCGTATGGAGTACATTGTGTCCCATCGCATGATAATAGCGAGAGACGATATCTGTCGCTGTGTATCCCTTCGGGTGTCCGACATGTAGACCTGCACCTGATGGGTATGGGAACATATCGAGAATGTATTTCTTTGGTTTTGTACCTGAGTTTTCTGTTTTGAATATTTTATTTTCTTTCCAGTATTTTTGCCATTTTTGTTCTATATTCTGATGATCGTATGGCATAATCGTGAGTGGATAATATGATGAATTATATTGATATCCAATATAGGGAAAACGAGGGAAAAAACAAGAAAAATCCCTCCCGAATAGTCGAGAGAGATTTTGAATTGATATGACTAGGCACCTGCAACGAGTCCAATGACCCATTTAACTACTGATCCAGCAAGCCAGATCACAATAATACCAATGACAACCTGAATGAGGATAGTACGACCTTTCTTAACCTTTTCTTCATCACCACCTGCAGTGACAATCTGGAATCCACCCCAAATACCGTATGCAACAGCAAGGATAGAGAGAAACATGAGGGCATTATTGATGAGATTTTGTGCAGTAACCTCAGCAGAATTCTGAGAAGTTCCAGCAATAGTAACTGGCTTACCATCAAATGGTCCTGCAAGTACAGATGCTGTAGTAGTCGTGAGTCCAATGAGTGAATAGAGTCCCTTTTGGATAGTTGTCATAAAAAATAAGTAAGAAAATATAAGTGACGTAAGTATCATAGCAAATATTGTTTCTTTTGTCAAAAAAATCACTCTTTTTCTAAGTAGAGTGATTTTTTTGTTTTAAAGCGATAACCGAAAGAGTGCTATTCACATTGACCAAATGTGACTCATTTCTATGATGTTGCAACTAGACTGCAACTGCAGCGGTGTCGATCTCAGGAGTTCGAGGCGTAGCTGTAGGAGCTGTTGATACACGGACCTCCAGTACATATGGGAGGAGAGCCATATATCGAGCTCGCTTGACTGCGACTGCAAGTTTCTTCTGATTGCGGAGACTGGTACCTGAGTAGTATCGTGGGATAATACGATTGAACTTTGTCAGGTATTTTTTGAGGAATACCGTATCCTTGTAGTCGATGTGAGTCACACCAGCTTCATCGATAGGGCATACTTTCTTTTTAGCGACTGCCATAAAAGTAGGGGTTAGAGATTATATTTTGGCGGTACGAGATCAGAGAAGTCATCGAAGTGAGCGACCTCTGCGACCTCAGTACCATTTTCAACTCAGTCTTCTCTCTTGGAGAGGAATATGAGCTGATCTACGACAACTTCAGTCTTGTAGAGCTTCGTGCCATCGTCTTTATCGATGATACGAGTTTTCAGATGACCCTCTACATATACGAGTTTACCCTTGGTAAGGAATTGCTCAGATCGTTCTGCGAGCGGGCCCCATGCGACACAATTGGTATACTCAGCATCAGAGAGAGACTCTCCGGTTGGGCTTTTATAGTACCTATTGGTAGCCACGGTGAAGGTGGCGATTTTTTTGTCGGCGGTTGTAGTTTTGATAAATGGATCCTTGGTAATATTACCAATAAGGATAACCTTGTTGATTGTACGCATATGCGAAAATATTTAGGATTACTCATCTATTCTAGAGAACATAAATCTCCAGATGCTTGTTTTGATGTTGAACGTGTTCGTGATATGAATCCAGTCTCCACCCTCGCGATCGAGTATGTAGAGGAGGTAGTATCCTGTCTGTGAACCGTGTATGCGGTATGCGAGTTGTCGCTCGCCTGGATGATCTGCACTGGCAATAGTAGCACCAGTAGCCCCGATCTCGGTCTCGATTTCTGATATGAGAGTAGCTCTATCAGCATCTGAGAGTCCAGAATCAAGTATCATCATGAGTTCGTATTGTCTCATAGTTCCTGTGGGTTAAGTATCTTTTTATGACCAGTAAAAAGAAGGAAAATAAATTGCATATAAAAATGCAAGGGGAGTATAGACGGAAGTGATCAAAAAGCAACACTTTTTTTGAGTAAAAAGATATGGTTGGCAAGGAAAAGAATTTGCCAAAAAAAATGAACTCTGATAGGATATACTTATGACAAAGAAAACAGCTCCAACATCTGCAAAAAAATCCCAAAAACTCACGTCCCTCTTCGGTACTGCAAGTGAGGTAGAAGTGAGCAAAAAACTCATCAGTAAACTCCTACAGTACAATATGAAATATGAGGAAATCACCAAGGTGATCCTTTCGCACACTGAACGAGCATTTCTCGATGCTCGTCTCATCACAATACAAGAGTACTATGATGATATTGGCAACGCCAAACGTAGTGAAGTGGAGGATTTCCTCTCGTCGATACCAGAGTATGAACTCCATACTAGTGCAGTATAGATAAAAAACCATAAAAAAATCTATCCCGAATATTCGGGATAGATTTTTTTGAATATGAAAAATTATTTCACGTCCTTGAATGTGTAGAGTACATGTTTGCGGAGTTGCTTGTCATACTTTTTGAGTTTGAGCTTCTCACCAGCTGGGAGATTCTTTTTGTTCACAGCGTAGACATAGTCTGTACGACCACCTTCTGCAGATTTACCAACTTGATATGTACATTTACCTTTTGCCATAGTATGGATTGTTAGAATATTTGATTATAGGAGTTTCGGAGAGATCCTGAGCTCGGGATCAATGAATGTGTGGATTATATAGAAAATATATATATTGCAAGTTTTTCTCTTCTCTTTTGCTTTTTTGTGGTTTTCTCATATAGTGCAGCAAATCAAAAAGAATCAGTACAAAGGACTTTTAGTTTTTCAGTTTTAGTTTTTAGTATATACTATATATGTTCATCGATGAAGTAAAAATGACTCTCAAGGCAGGTAAATGAGGTGATGGTATCATCTCTTGGCGTCGTGAGAAATATATCCCGAAGGGAGGACCTTTTGGTGGTGATGGTGGTAACGGTGGCCATATCGTCCTCGTGGCGACGACTCATGAGACTACTCTGGGAAAATATCGCCATCAGAAAATCATCACCGCCGAGGATGGTGAAAAATGAGGAACCCAAGAATGTCATGGAGCCACATGACCAGTACTCATACTCGAGGTGCCGGTTGGTACGATCGTGACCGATGTGAACACGGGCGTGATGATATGTGATCTCACAACTCCGGGTCAGCGATTCCAGATCTGTGAGGGTGGCAAGGGTGGATTTGGTAACGCTCACTTCCCTTCGAGTACTCGCCAGGCCCCGAATTTTGCGGAGCTAGGAGACGCCGGAGATATCCGCGAGGTCAAAATGGAACTCAAGCTCGTCGCTGACATCGGACTCGTTGGTCTGCCAAATGCTGGTAAATCCACCGTCATCCAGTCGATCACCAATGTAAAACCAAAAATTGCCGCCTACGCGTTCACGACCCTCATCCCGAATCTGGGAGTGATGGAGTGGAGAGATCGCTCTCTCGTGATCGAAGATGTTCCAGGACTCATCGAGGGTGCGAGTGAAGGTAAGGGTCTCGGATTCCAATTCCTCAAGCATATCGACCGATGTCGTATAATCATCCATCTCCTCGATGCCACACAGTGAGAAGAGGCAATGATAGAGAATTACCGGGTCATACGCCGAGAGCTCGAAAACTGGAACGAGTCGATGGCGCACAAGGACGAACTCATCATATTTTCGAAAGCAGAACTTGTCGATCCAGAGCAACTCGAGGAGATGGTGAAGATATTCGAGAAATCAACTGGGAAAAAAGTCGATCTCACGATATCAGCGGGTGCCTATATCCGTATCGATGAACTCAAGGATCTCCTCCTCCAGCGGATCCCCGATACACGAGAAGAGGAACTCATCCTCGTCGAGGACGAAGACGGGATCATCCAGGATCCTGACGCTGTCGCAATGACACTCAAGGGTGAGGATATCCCTCGCTACTATGATCTCAAAAAACAGAACGATCCGAAGCGATGTGTTATCCGAAAAAGAGAAGATGGTGACTATGAGATCACTGGTATCCGTATCGAGGAGATCGCTCGTATGACAGACACTCGCTATACGGATGGAGTCAACCGAGTATACGATGTGATGGAGCGTATGGGTGTGATGCGAAAACTAAAACTCCTCATCGCTGATGGACTTACACGTGAGAATAGAGGATTTTTCGAAGGAGAAGAGGACTTCAAAGCACCAGCCGTATGGGTCGGGGGGAAAAAATTCTCCCTCGAAGGACTCATATTCGCGAAAGACGAGAGATAATATAAATAATCCCTGCCAACTCGGCAGGGATTATTTATAGCTAGGCTATCACTTTGTTTTGTTCTTTTTTCATAGCATTGATATGCTGAATGAGCTCAACTCATTTTTTAGATTTTAGTATTTCCCACTGACTCATATCATCTATATTTACCACTTTGAGAGAACGAAATATTGTTCAACGATCACTATCATGTGTAGCTGACTCTATCCGCATTACTAGTGCTGCATTTTCTTTATTTGAAAACAAAGAAATATTATAGTCGATTTGTGTATCGAGTTCATTATGTCACACTCTATTGACAACCTCTAATAGGTCGTGATCACGCAAAAATATTTTTACTTTTTCTAAAGTTTCAGTATCAAAAGGTCGCATAGCAAAAGATATACGATCTCTGATAGCACCCAATAATCCAGAAGATGCATTATTAAAACGTGTTACTATTCTCGGTTCTGGTGAAATAGTTGGTTCAGGTATTTTTATAGTCATATACTAGTGTTATAAATATATAATAACATACATTTATTTATCTGTCAATATTTTTTATCATCATCGGGAACTCCACCACTGCGGTGTATATCCGTCGCCATCTCTTGCGAGGCTCCATAATAAGACGATAGATCCACTCGAGTCCAAGTGACTGAAAGATAATTGGAGCTCTTTTTTGTAATCCAAGGAGGAAGTCGATCGATGCACCCACTCAGAGTCATACAACTCGCTGTTCTTTTGGAAGACGCGAAAATATCTCGATGAGTCGCTTTTCTTGTATCTTCATCCCGATACACGAGAATACATATGAGATGTTATTTTGAGAAATAAGCTCTGCGATTTGTTCGGGACTTTTTTCTCAGTCAAAAATGAGCGTAACATCCAGACTCGGGAATCTCGCACTCAGCAAGTTGGGTAGATCTGATTGTATCTGCATCTTATCTATCTCGAACGGATTGGTCGGAGTCGTGATCCGGTAATTGTCGATCATGAGTACCCTTTTTCGTGTTTCCAGTGCATATGCGAATAGATCGTGAGTGAGATCACTCCCCTTGATGAGATCGCCATATTTTGTCCTGAGTTTCTTTTTAGCAAACATGAGAATAACACAAGAACGCAAAAACCCAATTCCTTCTTGCATCAAAGAACCTACATAGAGTCAGTTCGCATCTGGTGTATTGTAGTCTGCTTTTTGCAGAATATCAAAGAACTCTCTATCAATATTTGCATGAACCAATATTTCAGGATTGGGAGTGAATACGAGGGTTTTGGTGGTTGGATTTTTGATGAGATCGAGAAACTCGCTATATCGTCCGTTGTAGATGTCGAGTCAGAGGAATTGCATAATCTATTATTTGCGACCAAAGTCATCATCATACCGCTTGATATCATCCTCGCCCGTATATGTCCCACACTGTACCTCTACGATCACGAGTGCCTCTGTACCAGTATTGGCAAGGCGATGAAGATGACCCTGAGGAATATGGCACCCCTCATTGGGACGGAACATCCTGAGTTGCTCAGTATGCATGAAGTCCGGATGACGTAGATCTACCGTCGCCACACCAGATACTACGACCCAGTGCTCACTACGATGTTCGTGTGACTGGAGTGAGAGCCTATGTCCAGGATTGACTACGAGTTTCTTCACCTTGTAGAGTGGGCTATCCTCCATCACATAGTAGACTCCCCATGGTCTATTCCCTACTTCGAGATATCTCCCATCCGTGATCTCTTTGGGGAGTGCTGCGAGCTTTTGATCGAGGTCTGCCTCATCTGCCTTGCTCTGAACACGCTTGATCATATCAGATGAGTTGTGTGTCTTGGCTCCGAGTCCATCGACGATGCGGACTCACTCGCTCCGCAAAAGAATGGCCTCAGGAATCTCAGATGCGAATCTATCTCCTCACTTGGTGAAGATAATCTCTGAGTATTTGCCTGATTTCTTCGCCTCAGCGATCACCATACGGAGACTCTCACAGACACTCCCGTCCTGATCGATAGAGAGGAATACGCGACTCACAGGCTTGAGTGCAGAGACGATATCCACACGGAATTGTTCATCCTGGAACGACTTCACTCAACGCTTCATCTCGGCTTGTCGGTCATTGTTGACGATGACCCAGAGCTCATCAGCATGTTCGAGTGAGAGCGAGAGACACTCGATATGTCCAGGGTGGATAGGATTGGCGTACATAGAGGTGATAGCAAGTCGAGTCATAGATTTTTAGATTAGAGTTGTAGAGATGATTTTAGTGATTTTTGGAATGCGTCAAGTGAAAAGTCATGAGAGCGAACTATACAGGCATCTGACATCGATTCCCATTCTTCTGTTTTGGTATTCTGGATTACTTCTTTCAGGCTCTGGATCCCTGACTCTGAGTCTAGTATCTGTATGAGTTTCCCTGTCTCATTTTGCACTATTGTCTCACGCAGTCCACCCTCATCGACCCCGATCACAGGAGTCCCACAGGCCATACTCTCCACAGGTGACATCCCGAAGTCCTCATCCACCGGGATATAGATCGTCGCAGTGGCTCATCTGATGAGCGAGAGGAGTAGCGTATCGTCTGGTGCCTGGATTGCATGGATATTTTTGTGTCACTGGATACGCTGGAGGAGGGTATGTCTCATAGGATCATTGGCCCCATAGCTGAATATGAGATGCTGATCTGGCATCTGGACGAAAGCATCAATAATGAGATCTACTCGCTTGGGAGGCGAGAGTCTGGCCCACGAGTAATAATACTCTCATGCTGCAAATGGAATATCTACAGCAATAGCAGACTCCCCTGGAGTGAAGAAAATAGTATCCGTCGGCGGATAGACGATCTCACTCTCATATCCACAATAGGCGAGCAGTCTATCATGCACGTTCTGTGAATTGGTGAAGATATGATCCATATTTGCGAGCTGTCGGGTATATGATCGAGCCTCACGATCGAGTATCATATCTGCTATCAGGTGGAGCCACCGAGGGAATCTAGCTATATATCGCTCACGAAAGTCGAAAATATAGCGAGGAGGTGTATGACAATAGTAGATTTTTTTCGTTGTTTTCGCAATATTGCGAGCTGCATCGAGACAATTGCCTGAGAATATCACGATATCATATTCATTCAAGAATTTGGTCTTGTAGAGAAATCGGGACTTGAGCACTGCATGTCGGAGTCACTTCGCAAAAACAGGAGTCCCGAGTGATATCATCCGTCCAGTGAATCCGAGCTCTCGAGGATCAAAACTCCCCTCCGAGAAAAACCCAGACACGAGATCTGCACCGAGTGCCTGAGCCATCAGTGTTACGAGTCTCTCCCCTCCTCCACGATAGAGGAAGGCATCATGGAGGATGGCGATCTTAGGTTTTTTGTCTGTCATGCGAAAAGAATATTGAAAAAAGATGAGAAAACAATAGAATTTGTGGAAAATGAATCATCAATATAAAATCGCCATCATATGTGACTGGCTCATCGACTTCGGGTGAGCGGAGCTCGTGATCTCGCATCTCCTGGAACTCTATCCTGATGCGGATATCTATACGAGCGTCTGCTATATGGATCATCCGATGTTGGCTGGACGGCGAGTCTACACAAGTTGGTTACAACGAGTCCCATTTTTTAACCGTCGACACAAGCTCGCAGGAATCCTGCGCCCGTGGGCCTTTCGGAGTTTTGACCTTTCAGGATATGATATCATCATCTCATCGAGTAGTGCCGAGGCGAAGAATGCTGGATATAGCAAACGAGGAAAAGATACGAAGCATTTCTGCTATTGTCATACTCCGACTCGTTACTACTGGAGTCACTATGAGGAGTATCGGAATATGATGGAGTTCGGAATTTGGAATTCTATTGTCAGATTCGTCCTCGATAGACTGATCGGATGGTTGAGAAGATTGGATTATGAAGCGGCTCAACGGGTGGATTTTTTCATAGCGAACTCGGAGAATACACGAGCAAGAATCAAGAAATACTACAATAGAGAAAGTGAGGTGATATATCCTGGAGTGAATATCCCAGTGATATCAACAGTATGAGAAACATGAGATTACTATATCTCTGTCTGACGCTGTATTCCATACAAGAGATTTGACTTGTTGGTCGATGCATTCAACGAGAATGGTAAACGACTCATCCTCTGTACCGCTACTGACACTCCCCTATTTCGAGAACTGCGAGCTCGATCAAAACCAAACATCGAATGGCGATTCCGTGTATCAACCGAGGAGAAAGACTCTCTCATGGCGAATGCAAAGGCCTTCCTATTCCCACCTGAAGAAGACTTCGGACTCGTACCGATTGAGGCGATGGCGATGGGAACTCCTGTGATCGCCTATGGCGAATGAGGTGCACTCGAGACGGTTATGGATGGCATGACTGGGTTATTTTTCTCTCCACAGACTCCTGTAACTCTCAATATTGCGATAGAAAAACTCGAAACGATGGAATGGGATAAAAAGCAAATTCAAGAACACTCAGAGCAATTCTCGAAAGAGAGATTCCAGGAAAATATCAGAAACTATATAGCAACTCATGCAAAATAATCCCCTCATCTCTATACTGATCGTCGCCTATAATCCAGGAGAATATCTGAGAAATACACTCAGATCTTGTCTCGATCAGACATACCAAAATATAGAAATCCTCATACTCGATAATAATTCGAGTGAGGATATTACTATGTATTTCCCAACCGATTCAGAGAAACTCAGCAAGATTCGACTCATAAAAAGTACAGAAAACCTTGGGCCGTATAGAGGTCTTAATCGGCTACTTGATGAAGCTCTCGGAGAGTATATAGCAATCCAAGATCATGATGACATCTGGCAGGCTGAAAAACTCGAGAAACAGATCAATTTTCTAGAAACTCGCCAAGAATATATTGGATGTGGAACCAATACGATCATGTATTATGAGGCAGATCAGAAATATTTTGAATACTTTCTTGATGAGGAAAATTATTACACGATCCATCCATCGCTCCTATTTCGAAATGATGGAAAATTCCGATATGATACGAGTGAAACTGAGTATATGTGTGATGCCTGGAGTCTAAAAAATAACCTCTGTCATGGAGAAAAAAAGATCGCAAATCTCGCGGAACCGCTCACACTCCATCTCATCAAGTCCAGCAGCGGAAACTATAGCTACCGTTGGCATACACTGAATATGACGAATATAAAAAGAGCCTATTCCCTCCACTCATTTCTATACGCAACTCTGACAATTGGTTGGGAAATAAAACGAAAAATAAGCTATCCAATACTGGGTCTACTATGACTCGGAAAATGGATCAATTCAATCGAACGAATACCCTTTCGAATAATGGAGAAAAAGATACAAAAAATGAATGGAGATGAATGGTGGGTCAAAAATCTTGGGAATTAGCCTGATATTTTTTGTACTATTTTTTTGAGGAGAGCAAACAAACTCGGAAAATGATTGGCGATATAGGCAGTTGGACTCACGAAAGCAAGTACATATATACAGATATGAGAGATATGAAACTCATAGCCAAGAGAATATCGAAGAAATCTGAAGGACTCATGATATCGAGATTGAGTTATCAAATTCAATGCTGAGAAAAAATATATATTTGCATATTGTTGCTCTCTATACTCTATGGGGATATATCGATCTACTACTTGAGTGAGGAGTGTTATCATCCTATTTTGATCTTTGGAGATATTGTTCGCATGCATCCGGTAGGCAAAAACAGGGTCGAGAATATAGGAAAATTGCTCACGAGATACGAGATGCTGAAATATCCGAATATTGAGTACCCAGTCATTGGACTGACACAGTAGATCAAATCCACCAAGACGATCGAAAAAATCTCTTCTCATAACACTACAAGACACAGATAACATCGGGATAGTAGTATGGAGTTTTTTTTGGATATCCTCTACCGATCCGCAGAGCAATTTTATGATGTGTGACTGGATTTGGATTCCGTTTTCTCATTTCTCATGGAACACTCCGTTTGCATAGACGATCTGGAGTTCTCTATTATTTTCGAGCATTTCTATTTTTTTGGAGAGTCCAGATGCAATCAGGAAGTCATCCGAATCAAGAAATGTGATATATTTTCCACTCGAGTTCTCGACTGCCCTGTTGTAGCTACCAGCGGGTCAGAGATTCTCTGTATTTTGGATCAGTTTTATATTTTCTACTGGATATTTTGTTATCAGGGATCGTATGATATCCACTGTCATATCACTCGAGCAATCATCAATGATGATGATTTCTCTATCTTGAGTTTTCTCGAATTGGAAAATACTCAATAGACACTCTGAAATATAGGATTCCACATTGTAGGCAGCGATACAGATGGAGAGAGTGGGAGTCATTATCGTTTTATGATTTTGAGGATGAAAAGTGAAAATTTTTTCGGCAAGAGTAGATAGGGAATTTTGAGAAGCATAGCAAGGTAAAATCTCGGATAATCATTGCGATATTTCCAGGTCAGTTGGAATCATTTCCATTTCTGATGAAAGGTTTTACTTCCACTGATTCCGAGTGGATTGATCCGATATGAGAGACAATTATCAGCAATATTTGCGAACTTGTACCTCTTCCCGATACGCAACCAGAGCTCATAATCCTCTGCATAGTTCCACTCGCTATCGTATAATCATACTAGATCGAAAGTCTCTCGACGAATCAATACTGATGGATGAGCAAACTGAGAATCCATGAGAATATGCTGACGGATCTCGCTATCCGTAAGTCGTACTGGCACTCTATCGAGGAGCCGTCACTCGAGATCCATCATCGTGAGTCCAGTACCACAGAGTCAGTATTCACTGTTATTTTCCATGAATTCTACCTGTTTCTGTAGTTTTAGTGTATCTGACCACATGTCATCATGATCTATTCTTGCTATATATTTTCCGTTTGCATGAGTGATCCCAGTATTCAGTGTTTGAACGAGGTGAAGGTTTTTTGGATTCCTTATTATACTTATACGTGAATCGGAGGCAATGAGGGCTTGTACGGTAGCCAATACTCAATTCGACGAAGCATCATCAATTATCAAAAGTTCAAAATTCTGATACTTTTGATCAAGTACTGATCGTATTGATGCCTCAATCCATTCTTTTTTAGGATTATAGGTCGGGAGTATTATAGAAACCAACGGCTCGATCATGGTATTTTTTGCTTACGATTTAAGAAATCAATGTCTATATTTGATAATATTTCTGGATGAGTTTCTGTAAATAATCATCATCGAACTGGATATGAGTTTTTTGAATAACTTCGTCAATCCTACTGAGATCAATAGTTGGACTGCCTCATTTCTCTTCGATACGATAGATTGCTTTTTTGCCTATACTATCCTCCAATAGATGAACAACTTCAAGAACACCAAAATTCTTGGTACTGGCAATATTTATTATACTATTTTCGCAATTTTTACTATCAATAATAGATGAGGCAATTTTCAGTAGATCTTCTGTATCGATAAAATTCCGTTGAGCGTGTGACCAAACTACAAATTCTTCATCATGCTTAATTTTGTTAGCAAGAAAATTTAGGATAGTATGAGGATTCGTCGTAGGTCAAACTGGGTTAGAAATCCGAAAGATAATATAGGTATTCCCAGATCATTGTATTATTTGTTCAATATTTAATTTATGTTTTACATATTCAGAATCGATCAGCGTAGCATCATATATACCACAGGTACTAAAATATACAAATAATTTTTCTTTGTTCGTATTGAGGGTATCTATCAAAAGCTCTACTTCTCGTTGAAATAAGGAAATATCTGTATTCTGCGAATTTGACACCCCTGATGCAAATATACAAGCAGCATCATTTTCCCTATATGTAGCAAATGTATTTGCGAGGAGTCCGTTTCAAACTATCATAATAATGCTATAAGTTTTCTATAAAATCTATTGCCCAATCTCGATCAAACCATTTTTTTGCCTCTTTTGTTTGGAGGAAGTTCTCTATATTTTGGATATAGAGATTGTATTCATCTTCTCTCATATCTGAAAGGAATTTGCACAGTTTCTCGAAATCTCAAAAATCTCGATAGTCGATAAAGCATCCTTTCGGAACATAGTCAGTGATATTACTCGCACCCCAGTATACTGGTAATGTCTTGGCCTTGAAGCTATCCCATATCTTCTCCGTGATATATCCAGGAGTATCTGACATATTCTCGAAACAGATAATGAACTTGTACCCTGCGATAGTCGCTATCTTGTCCTCTGCCCTCCCTCTCCATGATTGAAATGGCGAATAGCCAAGTATTTTTTGTTTAAGATTTGGACGTCACCAAGCTGGCCCATAGAGATCAAACTCAGCTCCAGTACTTTCAAAATAACGAATAATTTTTTCTCGAACAGAATAAAGCTCATATTTCCCAAGAGAGAACTTATTCGCATTCATGAGAACAATATTTTTCTTTTGGGCAAATGGAACTCATGGAAGAAATGAACTTCGAGATTGAGGCCAGATAAATTTAAAATACTTCTTATTATCTGTAAGTTCATCATTCCAAGTATAGATACGATCAAAAAATACATGAAAAATCTTCAAATAAGACAAGGGTGCTACAACTGGCGGTTCGAAAAGAAAAAGATATTTCTTGTTCTCCCGGTATTTCCAAAACATCTTTAGATACTCTAAAAATGTAAACACCGAAGGAGTCAAGAAACACAAAACAACAAATTCATCTTTATCAGGCCTGTCAGCAAGAAGATCATATGAAATTGTATTTTCAATACCGTTTTCCTCTGCAAACTTTGCAATAGGACTCAGATTTTTATCGATTTCGAGATTGCGGAAATTATTGTTTCCAAATCGTTCTTCCCAAAAAATTGCTATCTTCATAAAGTAGTATTATATATGTATCCATCCATCTGGATAAAGATCTCGAGTATCATAGTCATATCCAGCAAACCATATTGATGGAATAGTTACTATTTTAATAGGATTTGGATCCAACCAAGCTCCCCACCACGAGAAAGTACTGTTGGCAACTATGTGATGTTTGCAATTGCTCATCAGGCGGAGATCTTCGTGATTTTGTGATGCATCATTGAAGTCAATATAATATTGTTCATATCCTGTCTTCATATTTTCCTTTGCCCAATCGATGTCATCAGAAAATATGAAAAATACAGGATTCTCAACTCGCTCTGCGATATATGCGATTGATTTCGCATAATACTCTGCATTGCAGAGTCCATGGAGAGATTGAGTGGATGGCTTGGTATAGTCACCACGACGGATATGGAGACTGATAGCATTGACTCATTGGATCTGAGATATCATCTCTGTATTGCGAGGAGATGATGGAATAATTACATCGAAATCCTGACGAATAGCATCTGCATAATCACGGAAATATTTGTCAGACTGAAAATACCCATCCAGATATGTCCCATCAGGAAGCGAAAAAACCTGAGGATCAAATGGCTCAAAACCATTTTCTCGAAAATGCCGAGTATTATATCGTAGAGCCATATTTTTGATCTTCTGGAAAACGAAATCCACATACTTGTTCGACGAAGAGTTCTCATACCATGGGAGATCTTTTTTCGTTGCATAGTTTTTCACTATATTCAGTTTTTCGAGAGAATATTCATGAAGTGTATAAGTTTCAAAAGCTGAAATATCTAGTTTCAATTCAGTATTATTTTTGAGAGAGACTGTTCGTCCTACAGCATACTGAAACATCTGATTTCCGAGACCTCAGGTTATTTTAGTAGTGATCATAGTTTTTAATGCCAAGTGAAAAATGAGTGGTAAATATATTTCATATATCTTACAAGAAGTGTAAAATTTTCCTCCATTCCTCTCGCATATCTACCTGCTACTCTGAGTGCTTCAGCAGATTGCTTACGAACCAGTTTGATAGATATATTTTCTCCTTGAAGATTTATTGTATTAATAATTCCATGAAGCTTGGTAAAAGTCTGTCAGGAACATAGCATGCGAAAATATATATCATAGTCCATAGAATACCTATTTGTAATATCGAGAGGATTATTGAGGATCCAATTTCTATTAAAATAGATATTTTGCAGTCAAACGGGCGTTCAATATTTTATAAGATTTTTGGTATGTATTTTTCGAGAATTATCTACAAGATTGGACTGTCCATCTCCATACTGACTTATAGAAGCTGCGTAAAAATGCATCTTATGCATATCAGATTTACAATGTTTGTAAATAGTCTTAATATAGAAATCAACATTTTTAAGAATATCTGGATTATAAAAATAATCATCACTTCCCAAGTACATAATCCATTTTCCTGAAGCAGCACAAACACCCATATTAAAAGCATCGGAAATTCCTGTATCTTTTTGAGTTACCCATATAATATTCCCTCAGAATTTCTTAATAATGGAATGGGAAGAATCTGTAGATTTTCCATCCACTACTACGATTTCTTTATTTCAGAAATTTTGACCAAGACAAGATTGAATGCAAGATTCGAGATATTTCTCACCATTGTAATTACATATTATGATTGAGAATTTGTTGTTTATAGTATTCATAGGTATTTTTGAGTCATTCGATAAGTGAAGTCCGATACTGCCATCCTGTTTCTGCAAGCCTCGTGACATCAAGCAGCTTGCGGGGCATACCATCAGGTTTACTCGTATCGTAGATGATCTCAGGATGATAGTCCATGATATCCATGAGCATATGAGTGAGCTCCGTGATAGAGACATCTTCTCCAGTTCCGATATTGAGAAAATCGGTACCAATATAGTGATCGAGGAGATAGAGTACGACCTCAGCAAGATCGTCCACATAGAGGAATTCGCGACGAGCACTCCCAGTTCCCCATACGCCGAATGTAGCATCTCCTGCGAGCTTAGCTGCATACATCCTCGTTATCATAGCGGGAATCACATGTCATCTCTCAGTATCGAAATGATCACCAGGACCATAGACATTGGTCGGCATACAAGAGATAAAATTCTTGCCAAATTGCCGAGAAATATATTCACATAGTCGCATCCCAGCAATTTTTGCTATTGCATATCACTCATTGGTAGGTTCGAGCTTGCCTGTCATGAGATATTCCTCCTTCATCGGTTGTGGACACTCCCGAGGATAGATACAGCTACTGCCAAGGAATAGGAGCTTCGTCACACCAGAGAGATGTGCTCACCAGATGAGATTATTTTGGATCTCGAGATTCTCATAGAGGAACTCTGCCGGATAGCTCATATTAGCTTTGATTCCTCCGACTTTTGCTGCAGAGACAATGACGTATTCAGGTCGAATAGTTGAATAGAATAGATTCACGGCTTGCTTATCAGTGAGATCGAGCTCATGGCGTGTTCGAGTGATGATATTGGTATATCCCTCATTCTGAAGACGACGAACAATAGCACCTCCGACGAGACCAGTGCTACCGGCTACATAGATTTTTGCATTTTTTTCCATTTTTTATACAGCGAGGAGTGTGAGTAAGATCTGGATCTCCCCCTCTGTATACTCTGGACTATTGCCAAAATAAAATCCCTGAGAATGTACGAGTTGAGCCGTAGTCTTTTTGTTCAGCTCTCCGTATGCTTCTTTCCAGAAAATATGTTCTGTGATATCACCTGAGATAATAGGCCGTATCTCGACTTCTTCTGCCTCAAATCTCACCTTATATTTCTCGAGTATTTCGAGACTCCTACAAACGACGGGAATAGCAAAATTAGAAACTTTTTCTATATGATCATGTTGTATCGGATAGAAATCAGGATTACTATTTACCTTATCGACAAATCGCTGGAAATTGGCCTCGCGAATCGTCACGATCTCATCGATATACTGCATCTGATCTGATCCAATGAATCCGTTGATCTCGTTGGGTCTGACATTGTAACCAAGAGTATAGAATGCATACTTGGCATAGAATCCCCCTACACCGTACTTGGCTCTGATCTCATCCTGAATATCTGTGGGGAGATTGCGATCCCATCCATGAGCTCGAGTCATCACGAGATTGATATAGAGGTCTCGATCATCGGTACACACCATCCCCCCCTCGATCGTAGACATATGATGCCCGATATAGGTAGAAAAAGTCGAGGCGAGTCCATAGTTACCGAGCTTCTTCCCTTTATATACTGTACCCATAGACTCACAGTTATCCTCGATGAGGAGAATATTGTGAGACTCGCAATACTCGGCAATTGCATCGATATTATCACAAAAACCGAGTACATTCGTGATAAAAAGTGCCTTGATATTTTTCCCCACAATAGACCGTTTGAAGCTATCAAGTGATACATTGAGTGTACCCAATTCGATATCGATCGGGATTGGAGTATATCCGAGTTGCATGAGGGGCATGGGATTGGTTGCCCAAGTGAGCGAAGAAAATCCGACCTCATCTCACTTCTTGAGTCGTCCCGTATTGAGAAGTGACTGGAGGAGGATCAGATTCGCAGAGCTACCAGAGTTCACGAATACACAATATTCTCGTCCCTGCCACTTTGCGAACTTATCCTCGAACTCACGGCAATACCGACCGATACTGAGCTGTTCAGGATGAGAGAGGAACTCACAGAGTTTGGCTCGTGTTTCCATCTCGTGATAAAATGCCGATTTAATGAGCTTGATAGCCATAATGGTAAAAAATAATAATCCCCTAACTTGTGGGGATTATATGAAAAAGTGTATTTTTGTCACGAGGAAATAAAAAATACTATTTCACAGGTATCTCTAGTTTATATGGATTCATATCCATATTTTCCTGATCGAATGGATGTGGACGGAATCATCGGAATTTTGTACCTGGTTCAAGAGAGAGTGTATGTGCCTGAAATGGAGGAATAACTATAATGTCTCGAGCTCGGATTCTGAGTTCCTCCATTTTTCCAATTACTTTTCACTCCAGATCAAGATCCTGTAGTAAAAGCAATCCATGTCCTTCATCAAATATAAATAACTCTGAAAGTTTTCATAAATCTATTCTATCAAATTCCTTATATCATACTGATTTTGTATGAAAGTGATTTCCCAATGGGATATTTGCTAAATGAACTTCGAATTTTTGAACCGAAAAATCAGATCCATTGTATTCGTGTATTGATCTACGAGGATCCGTATGAACATGCTGGAGTCAATCTCCAATCTTGAGAAATAAGGCATCCACTTTTTCACGTACTTTTTCTCTATATGGAAAGTCCGTAAATGCAAAGCTTGAATAATTATAAGCAAGGGTCAATCAGATAATATCTGCTTGACTGTGTTGTGATAAACTTGATTGAGTCATACCGGTTTGAATACTAGGATTTAAATTTGAGCAACGAGTTTTTTAATTGTCTTGATAATATATCGATACTGACTTCGTCTCAATGTCTGATACTTCATAGCTTGTCTTAGATCTGTTTCGAGTTCAGTTTGTTTCGGAGGATATGTGAAATCTACTGGAACATCTCTCACATTTTTTCATCGCATTTTTCCAGCAAGTACTGAAGTGATAATCCCATCCCACTTCGCTCAGTTATATGAGAGAAAATCTTGTTCCATACTTGAGCGAGTGAATGCCTTTGGTCCAAACCAGAGATCATATGGTGCATTCAGCTCAGGAGTCATCGACCAAGCTGTATCACGATCTGCATTTTCCCAATCCTCATTGTCCCTATATACTTTATCACTCGAGAAAGAGTCATCTATCTGACTTGGAACTATATGTGCCGTGAATTTTTTTCGAAATTCATGAACGGGAGAGATATCTCCTATATTGATAATATCAGATGCTCTTCTATTCGCTCTATTTTCTGCAGCTCTCTGTTGGGGAGGAAGCGTATCTTTTGATTTTCGAGAAGGTACTACCATATCAGCAGTTCATAATCTCATCGGATCAAGGATAGCATCGATATTTTCCATTTTCATGAGTTCTGCCTTCTCGGGTTCTAGCCAGAGAAAATATGATGCTTCAGGATATTTTTCCATAGAAACCCTACCAGTAAATCGCCTCTCACCTGCCATAGTCAGGTCGGTATTTTCTCATCATTTTCCTGAGTGAATCAGTGTAACGTTTGGATATCCCGACACTCGCTCTAGAAAATCTACACCAGAACCACCATCCCCGACTACTACTCGGATTCAGAGTTTTTGAGTATTATCGAGCATCTCGAAACACGCCTCACTTCTTACTTTTCACTCTACATCATCTTTATAGAAGGTACTTGTGAATACTACAAAATCATGGTATTTCGAATTTTCTATACTAGATTCGAAGAATTGGGTATTCATAATGTCAGAAAAATAAAATACTATATCTCACTATTATAGTATTTTAAATAACTTGTCAAATACAAGTTTATATTTTTAATAATTTTCTCAGATCTATTGCTCGCATCCTTACCATCTCATGGAGACTCGGATCATCGAGCGAAAAAAACCTGAGATCAAAGTGCTGAAAATCTCAGAGAGATAACTCTTGCTCCTCATCAGAATTGATCTGATACAGATATGTCACTGGGATACAGTGGGTACTAATATCTGCGAAAGCAGAACCCTCAAAAATATCATCATACACTCATACGAATTGGAGACGAGAGATATCGATATTAATTCCAAGTTCTTCTGTAGCCTTTCTCTTCGCTGTATCGAGAGACCTCTCTCACTTGTTCACTCGTCAACCAGGAATATAGTAGACTCCCATGAGTGGCTCATTGTTTCTCTTTCCGAGGAGGAGCTCATTCTGAGAATTCAGGAATAGTATATCCACCGTAGGAATCGGCATATTCCTGATGATATCCACATAGAGTTCTTTTTCTATAAACATACTAATCATATTGAGCCAATATTTCATACCCATGTTTTTTGAGGATCTCTTCTTTTCTCATGATATCTATATCTGACCGTACCATCTCAGCAACCATCTCAGCAATAGTATACTCTCGCGTCCATCCGAGTTGTCTCTCAGCCTTGGCTGGATTCCCGAGGAGAAGATCCACCTCAGCAGGTCGGAAATATCTTGGATCAACACTAATAATGCATTCACCGGTACTCTTATTATATCCTTTTTCATCGACTCCCACTCCCCGCCACTCGATCTCTATGTCCACCTCAGTAAATGCCCATTCGATAAACTGACGAACACTATAGGTCTCACCAGTTGCGAGGACAAAATCCTCTGGAGCATCTTGCTGGAGCATGAGCCACATACCTCGGACATAGTCCTTCGCATGTCCCCAGTCTCTTTTTGCGTCCATATTCCCGATAAAGAGTATCTTCTCAAGTCCGAGATGGATACGAGCCACTGCACGAGTGATCTTACGAGTGACAAATGTCTCCCCACGGACTGGAGACTCGTGGTTAAACAGTATACCGTTGCAAGCATACATCCCATAGCTCTCACGATAGTTGATCGTGATCCAATAGGCATACATCTTCGCAGCTCCATATGGACTCCGAGGATAAAATGGAGACTCTTCGACATAGCCAGTTTCAGGCATATTGAATCCAACTCCACCGAACATCTCGGATGTTGATGCTTGATAGAATCGTGTTTTTTGTTCGAGTCAGTTCACACGGATAGCCTCGAGGAGACGCAGTGTCCCGATTCCATCAGTATTGGCAGTATACTCTGGCATATCGAAACTGACCTTCACATGAGACTGAGCAGCGAGGTTGTAGATC